>NZ_JVEL01000452.1:0-12325 GCF_001076875.1 Serratia sp. 506_PEND | reverse complement strand
ACGCCAAACATCAGTTGGGGATTGTTGGGGCTGAATACGCGCGCGGTGCCTTCGTAGAGCTGAAAACCGTTCATTGACGCGACGAGCTTGCTTTTGCCGTCGATGCCTAAAGCCTGTACGCGACTATCGCCCTTGGCTGCCGGGTTGACGTCAACGACCCAGTGGCCGGCGCCGTCTGCATCGCAGATGGCTTTAATGCCGATTTTTTTCGTCGCAACACCGTCTTCATTGTATGTATACAAGAATTCAGAAATGGTGTTGATGTCGTCCTCATGGACGGTAATTGAACCCTTGGCATTCAAAGGCCCGGTCAGGGTGCCGCCCGTTAGTGGCAAAAATTCATCACCTCCGACAGTGCCGATGATTTTTTTAATGGCCAGTAATAGCTGATTTTGTTTGCTGGGGTCAGGCTGAAAACCGGCGTCAGCCAAAACATTTTTCATTTCCTGCTGAATATCACGAATAGCACTCTGGTTATCGTTCATGAAGTCGGCATATAAAATCGTGCCCTCCACGCCGGTAGCTTCATTACCATCGTGAAATAAATTATCCGGCGTATTTACCGGCGGCATTAAATTCTGCATATCACGCCTCTTTATAAATGAAATGGCAAAACGTATGCGCGGGCTTTAAGTCCTGAAACATCGACTCCAATTGCGCCGTGCTCACCAGGTTATCGCTATGCAGGACGTTGACGCGCCAAATCCAGATGGTGTCGCGCGAGTAAAGGCGGTCGCCCATGCGATTGATGCCAATACGAAATGGCTGCGGCTCATCGATGGTGATGGTGTAGCCGAGGCTCTTGGCCAGATTGATAAAATAGGGGCGGCTCAGGCCACCGGTGGTGTTGATTTTCGCCTTTATCAGCGTGAGGCGCTCTTGCGGCGAGGCATCCGGGGCTGGCGTCAGAGCAAGGACGCGCTCCCAGTCCGGGATAAGCTCGTTAATCTGCAGCGGGACGATACCCAGGGCGACGCACCGGGCAGCATCTTCTACTTGCTGCAGGGCGTTGCCTTCGGCGTGGTGTTCAACCTTTATCTGTTCGCCGTTTGGGTCATAGGCCACCGGCGGCAGAAGATTTCCAAGCAGCGTGGCGTAACTCATGGCATCAGCTCCACAATCAGACCACCCATGCGCACCCATTCGACGCGTTCTTCATCGACCACCGGCGTGACGTTCGCCGCCGGAAGGATAATTTTCAGGTCGGTGATACCAGGAATGGCGGAAATCAGCGCCCCAATCTGGAACAGTACTGCCGTATCGCCAGGGGCCAACTGCGTGAAGTAGCTGACCAGGGTGTTCTGGATTTGGACTTTCGCATCCGCCAGTGTCAGCCCGACCAGCGCCACTTGCATGTGAAAATCTACGCTGCGCGGTGTAGGGGCCAGTACCAGGCTGTTTTTGGCCGTGACCGGACGCAGGTCATCGATATGCGCCTGAGCGGCGTCGATGGTGGCTTGTGACGGCAGGTCATTGCCGGAGGTAATGACCACATCCACAGTGCCCAGGCCACGGCGCATCGGGTAGACGTAAGCCGCCGTAACGCCAGGAACTTCCATCGCCCAACGGTGATAGTCATACTTGTTGCCGCCGGCCGGTGGCTGGCGGATAAGTTCCAGCAGGCGCGCCAGCAGGGACTCGTCGCTTTCATCATCCGTGCCGCCAGTCATGGTCTTCAGCGTGATTTGTGAGCTGACGCCTGTGGGTGCGATAAGTAGCGTGCCAGGCGTACCGTCAGGGACGTTACTGGCGATGCCGGTTGTAGTGGCGGCGGCGTTTACGGTCAGCTTACCGCCGGCATCCAGCGTGCCGCCGGTGAGCGTGGTGCCTGTCTGGCCGTTGCCATAACGGAACGTCAGCCCACTGGCCACCGGGCTGTTGGGCGTACCACTAAGCTGCGCCTGGCCACCGGCCGGCGTGGCTGGCTTCGGCGTCAGGTTACGCAACCGCGCGTGCATCAGCAAAAAATCATGGTCGGCGGTATCGGGGAATATCTGCCGCGCAATCCACTGCTGGTCCTGGTATACGCCACGCACGGCACTCGCCACAGAGCTGGCACGCACAAAAAAATCACTGTCCGGGCCGACGTCGGCTTGCGGCAGCTGGTTCTTGATGTCTCGGAGGATAGTGTCGCGAATGTCGCTGACGCTGGGGATAATATGCGGCATGTAAACCCCTTTTAAGCGACGCTTACGCGGTGGGTAAATGGCATGATTTGCCCGTTGGACTGCTCCACCTCAATCAGCAATATCAGCCAGCCGTTCGCCGGGTGCTGCGCAGTGACTGTAATGCGGCTGGCGCGACCATCGTCGAGAATGGGTTGCAGCGCCTGCTCGGCGTACTGGCGCGCCAGGGTGCGCACCCGCGCCACGTCTTTTTCCCGCTTCAGCAAGTAGAGGCGTGAGCCGAGTGTCGGGTCCGCCCACCAGGAGCCGAGCGGAACCGTCAGGCGCAGGTAAACCGCATTCTGCAGCGTGGTGGTAGCTGTGCCGGTGTAATCGCCGGTTTGAGTATCGATGAGAGCGTCCATGCCAACACTGTACTGTCGGCATGGACGGGGGAAGAGTGAACGTAGGTTAGAGGGACAATATCAGGCTTTGCGCGGTGGGCCAGACGGGCCATCCGGGGTATCGTGAATATGGTTATCCGGCAGATTTTCGGCAATCACCTTGCCCCTCGAGGTAAAGTCGCCGGATTGCTGGCTTACATTACCCTCAAATGTGGCACCGTCGCCACCCTTAATTGCCATGCCGCCGTTGCCGTTAATCGTGCCGGCTGCGGTAACTTGCGCCGTCGCCTCCAGATTCGGGGTGGTGAATTTGGCACTGTCGGTCGCGTTGACGTTGTAGTTCTTGCAGGTGACGCTGTAGGTATCGCAGGTCACATCAATCATCTTGCCGCGTTTGAGCACGATACTGGTCCCCTCGTCGGTGTAGATGGCCACCTCGCCGTTCTCAAGCCCCTGCAGACGGTAGGCGCTGTGCTCGGTAGCGATGATAACACCATGGCTGGTACGCCCACCGATGGGAATAACGACTGCCGCTGTACCGGCCGGCGGCGCACTGGTGAAGCCGTAGTGCTGGAACAGCTCAGCACCTGGCAAATCTTCGCCTGCCAGGCCGCCGACCTGGGCGGTCTGTACGCCGCCAGCGGTGGTAACCAGGTTAATCTTACCCCGGAATGCCTGGCGGACTTTGGCCAGGAAGCGGCTTATACGTTCGTCGATCAGCTTAATGTTCATATAACCAGCCTTAATATACCGGTGTGTTTTTATCGACGACGATCCAATCGTCTTTGCTTTTATGTTTTTTGCGCTTCGGATAGGCGTCCGGTATCAAGCTATTTTTCACAACAGCATGATATACAATGAAATTTAATAATGTACTTTTGCTGCAAGCCCCCAGATAAGCCCCACTTGAGATAAAAAACAGGGGTGGTTTGATTGTTTTTTGTGCGTTACCAATCTTTGCCATTCCTCAGCCATTCTTTGCTATTCCCCGCTCAAAAATGAGCAAGAATCTATCAAAAAATCATAAAAAAACTCATTTTGCTGTCGTGTTAATGCAGTGTTAAATTCCGTCGATTTTTTAACAACCGGTGTTTTGTCCGGATGCGAAAATGATAGGTACCCCACCCCTGAGCCAAAAACACCCGGTAGCGGCGACTACGTTTTTTGCCCGCAGCGAAAAACACACAGCCCTACCTTCGATTTTCGGTTGAGGTGTCCGGGGATGTGGTGAGGTGATGCGCAGGGAAATATGTGCAAGAAAAATGCATTAGGGGGATTGACGGATTTTTCACTAACGTGTATCACGCGCACGCCCGCACCTGTGAGCACAAAAAACCATGTAACAGGTGTAACGGTGTAACACGGCGTTTAATTAACTGATAAATATAACAATACCTGTTACACCTTGAGGGGGTAAAAGGTGTAACACGGGGTGGTTTTCGGTGTAACGGATGGTGTTATGCCTGCAATTTTCCCCCTGACCGGCTTCAACTCTTCAATGTTCTTTCACCCTGTAATTATTCGCCGGAACCTTAACCAGCGTGAGAGAAAAAACATGGTCATAAACAAAACTACCGTTGACAGTTTGTACGTCAGCTTTCGAATGGTGTTCAATCAAGGGATGGAAGGGGTAACGCCAATCTATCCGCAACTGGCGACAACCATCCCATCAACCACGCGCGAAGAAAATTACCGCTGGATGAGTCAATTCCCATCGCTGCGTGAATGGGTCGGGGAGCGAGTAATTAACAGCATGAGCGTTTACGGTTATGCGCTCACAAACCGCAAATATGAATCAACCATTGAGATTAGCCGTGATGACATTGCCGATGACCGATTGGGCCTCTACCCGCAAATCGTCAACGAAATGGGTGCGGCCGCGGCGCAACACCCAGACCAGTTACTAGCGGAGTTGCTACAGGCAGGGTTCACTTCAACTTGCTATGACGGCCAGTATTTCTTTGACGAGGAGCACCCGGTAACGGTGGGCGCCAATGAAACGTTGGTATCAAACTGCCAGAAAGCAGACGAACCGAAAGATGTAAAGCCCGCCTGGTATCTTATCGACAACTCCCGCACCATCAAGCCGTTTATCTGGCAGTTGCGCGAAAAGTACGAACTAAACCGGGTTAATGACCCCGGCGATTACAACGTGTTCATGACGGAAAACTTCCTGTATGGCGTTCGTGGTCGTGGCAATATGGGCTACAGCTTTTGGCAACTGGCATTCGCCAGCCAACTCGAACTAAGCAAGGATAACTTTTCTGACCTGTACACGCGCATGAAGTCACAGAAGTCAGATACCGGTCGACCGCTGGCGATTACACCGAAAATCCTGTTGGTGGGTGAGTCTAACCGTGAAGCGGCATTTTACATCGCCAAGGCCGAGACGCTGGATAACCTGAAACCCAACCCGAACTATGGCCTGGTTGACGTTATTGTTTCGCCTTACCTCGATTAATGGAGTGGTGCGCCATGTCAGAAAATAAAGACACACTGACGCTTGACGATGTTAAGCACCTCATTCCGGAATCTGGTCAGGTAATTATTAATTTAATCGGCATTGAGGCGGCGAAAAAAATCTTTATTACCTTTGGCGGCACAACCCTACCAATCCCCAAAGGGAGAAATAAAAGAGGCATACCACGATTCAACCTTATTTGTGATGCTATTGGACGGGATAAGGCATTGATGATGGCTGAGCACTTTGATGGTGAGGAAATATACATCCCGCTGTGCTCCAAGGCATTTTCAGCGATTAAGCATCATAGCATCATCACGGATTACAATTCATTGATGCGCAGCGGCATGTCTGGCAGCATGGCGGCAATTACCATCTGCCCTAAATACAATATCAGTCACAAACAAGTTTCAAAAATTATCAGTGGCAAATTGAATGCACATTGACGTAGGTTTTTTCATGCGTTAGTTTATTCAAACTTCCTCCGTTGACACAAACAAAAACACCGCCATCATCCAGCGGTGTTTTTTTATTTGTGCCGTGATTAATTACTCTTCCGGCTCGCCGCCGTCCTGCGCGGTGGTATTCATGAACGCATATACCCGCACCGTTTTGTTATGGCCGGGCATTCTGGCCGGTACCTGATATTTCCCGTTATTGTCCCGCTTGAGCATTCCAGCTTCATGCAGCACCTTGGCGGCTTTGGATGGTTCAAACCCTCTGGCTATCTCGCTGTCAAACGCACCACGGAAGACCAGATACACATCCCGCCCGTTGGTGCTGGTGCGGCGTCCTGCGGCGTTCTGCACAGTGACCATACCAATCAGCCGCTTGGCCTCTTCGTCGCTGACAAAGCGCCCCAGCGCGTTGAGCGCGAACCAGTCCTCCGCCTGCTCGACAATCCTCACGTCTTCCTGTTTGCCGGTACCCTTGCGGGTGCGCCATGCGCTGTAGCAGCGCTCAATGGCGGCGGTGGCCTCGCCGGGAGGCCAGCCGGTGATACCGTGCAGCCCGGCAATCTCCAGCGCCACCGCAACCAGCCCAAAGCGTGAGGTGACACGCCGCGCCTGCCCGGATGCATCAGCGGGGAGTTTCTGCCGCCATGCGTCGAGGGTTTCACGCAGTTGCGCGGTGACTTCCGCACGCTGATTTGTCACCACCTGTAAGAAGGCTCGCCCGGCGCTGCCGTGGAATGCCTGCGCGTGGCGCTCCAGTGCTTCCGCCAATTCACCCGGTGAGGCGCAACCGTGCAGATTTTCCCATACGCCCATTCCACACCCAGCATCGGCGGGAATGTCCGGTAAACGGGCTTCCTGCCCGGCGTGAATGCGCTTGCCGCCCGCGCCCATGAAGATATTGAGAGGGGCCTCACCGGTTGAGAACACCAGCGATTTAAACCGGCTCAATGCGCGGTTGCCGCCGTCCTTTGCCCCCTGCATTCTGCCGACGCCGTTAAACAGCCGGTACGCCGCCAATCCCACATCGTCAGCGCGGCCTTGCCCGACTTCATCAAGCCACATTAGCCCGTCATTGCGGGCGGCGGCGGCATTGGACAGCGCCAGCGGGGTGCTGTCCCAACTGAGCTTTTGCCCCTCCGGGCTACCCCAGACACTGGCCCCAATCGCTGCACTGGTCGTCTTGCCGTCGCCGGAGTCGCCAAACAGGTGAAACCCGCCAGACTCCAGCCCGGACAACCGCAGCAGCGGCGCGGCCAGTGCGCAACCTATCGCCAGCATTGCCCGCGCGTTACCCTGTGCCAGCGCGGCCACCGTGCGCCGCCAGTCTTCAACGCTGCCGGATGCGCTGTAGCTGGCGGCGTTGCTTCGGTCACCGTTGTACAGCAGGGGGCGCTCTGGCGTGCCGAGGATTTCCCCGGACGGCAGAATGTAGGCGCTGCCGCTCCAACCGCCGCTATCGGTGATGTGGTACAGGGTTTTACTGCCGTGCATCAGCAGGTAATCGGCCAGCAGTTCCAGCCGCTGCCGACTGGCGGAGATAGCCAGCCCGTTTTTTTTCAGGCTGCGCCAGCCCTCGCGGTCGCCAATGTCTGCCGCAGGCAGTGCCAGCGTGATTTCTCTCCGCTCGGATTGCGTCAGCCAGCGCACCACTCGGAAATGCTCGCCGTTCTCGTTGACGCCGCGCCCGTCGATTTCCAGCGCGTCACACAACCGCAGCGGGGCGGCATAGCCCACCGCGCCGCTTTTGCGGTCACTGGTGACACCCACGTAGTACAGTCCGCCGTCCGTCACGTCATAGTAGGGTTTCATGGCGTCCGGTGGCGCACTGGCGGCGTGCTTTAGTGTGTCGATGTCGTTTTTTGTCTTGCTCATTGCAGGGAACCCCATTTAAAACCCGTTTAAATCGCGCCGAGCGCGTTTAAATACATCTAACCAATCCTCACCCACCGTTGATGGCGTAAAAACGCGTGTGCGCGTTCCTGTGCGTTTCAGGCGACGGGCTAGCCGTTCTGCCGCCCGCTGTCCGGTGCCGCTGGCGTCGTTATCGGCAAAGATAAATACATCGGTCACCGAATCCGGCGGGGTGAGGTGCTCAAGCCCGAAGGCCGAGACACAGGCCCACACCGGCAGGCCGGTAGCCTCATGCACCGCTAGCGCGGTTTCGATACCTTCCGCCAACGCCAGCCGCCCGGACTCTGGGGCGAACAAGCGCACGGCAGCACCGCGCATCACGCCGGGGCGCACGGTGGCGAGCTTCTTGGCGGGTAACGGTCTGCCGTCTGCATCGACCAGCGGCGCTTTGTCTCCGGCACTGTTCAGGAAGGTGCGGTGCACGCCGATGAACTCCCCGCCCGGACTGGTGACACGCGCCAGCAGCGCAGGCCAGCGCCCCAATACCGCGCCGTCATGCCAGTAATTCAGAATGTGGATGTAACGCAGTTCGGAAGAGTCAGACAGGGACAGGCCACGGCGTTGCAGGTAGCGCCCCGCCGGACACAGCGCGGTCAGCGGCTTGCCTTTGTTCCACATTGCCAGCGCACCGCCGTTGTCACGCGCTACCGGCCGGGGTGTCTCGGCAATATCCGGGCGACGAACGTCCGGGGTAAAATCTGGTGCAGCCCCGCCCAGTCCCAGCGCGTGCGCCACGGCATCAACGGCGGTCATGAAGTCACAGCCCAGCCAGTGCATGACCAGCGCGAACCCGTCGCCGCCCTGACGGTCAAGGCCACGGCAGACGAACGCGCCCCGGCCATCGTCGATAAAGCTGAACCGGTCAGTGCCGCCGCACACCGGACAGGGTTTGTTGCGCCGGGTCAGCGCCTTGGCGGGCAGACCGATACGCTCCAGCACCACCGGCCAGCGCCCGACCACGGCGGCGCGGGTGTCGCGAATGCGTTGATCCACTGCGTTATTGGCCGTCATGGCACACCTCCGCTTGAGCATCGATAACCGTCCGTGCGCTGTCGCCGTACTGAATGGCGGTGAGCGCCATCCACGCCGCACGTGCATAGCTCTCGTCAAACGCGGTGGCGATGAGCACCACACCGCCATGCGTGCCGCACATCATGCACTGGATCTCGCCATTGTTTTTGTCGGACAGTCTGACCAGTCCGGGGCCGCGTTGATTACCGGTTTCGCCGCAGAACGGGCAGCGGTTGACGTTACGGCCGGCGGTGGGAAGTCCGTGAATTTTCAGGCGGCGATACACCGTCAGCCAACGCCCATGACACATTTCCTGTGCCGTTGCCATGTCGTGCAGCGTGGTGTTCGCCAGTTGGTGCGCGGCCAGTAGCTGGCGGGGTGTGTGGCCGTCCGTAACGCGGGGCGCGTCAATGATGGCATTCCGCATCAGCGGACGATGTTGCTGCACAAAGTCAGCCAGCCGGAAGGTTTTGAAGGTGCCGCAGCGGGTCAGACAATTCAGGTGCGCGATGCGCTCAGCCTGAAAGTAGGCGACCACCTCCAGCCGTTCACCGTTACCCAGCCCCTGAAACCACTCGCCCACCGCAGGCAGGCGAGTGAACAAGGGGGCGCTCATTCGGATGTTGGCTGTCATGTCGCAGGGAAAATCCGGCTTGGCCGTGTCGATGTCGTTCCACGGTTGATACTGCGTGCGATTAGCCATGCTGCACCGCCTTGGCCGGGATGCGGCCAGCGAACAGCAGCACGAAATCACGCGCCAACAGGCGGCGAGCGGTCAGTTCATCGGGAGCGGTCACAGATTCACGGTGCGGAACGGCGTCGA
Source organism: Serratia sp. 506_PEND (assembly GCF_001076875.1). Classification (NCBI taxonomy): domain Bacteria; kingdom Pseudomonadati; phylum Pseudomonadota; class Gammaproteobacteria; order Enterobacterales; family Yersiniaceae; genus Serratia; species Serratia sp. 506_PEND. The sequence continues at coordinate 3,152 of NZ_JVEL01000452.1, read as the reverse complement.
GGTCAGCGCGGCGCACGGCGAGGAAATAAAAAACAAACTCAGGGGAATTCTGGGTGTAGCGGGTCATAGCCATGATAACGGCCTCACAAGTTGATTTTTCAACCTGCCTCCCGCTGCAAAACGGGGTGGCAGGACGTGGCGGGGTTTGCAGACTGGCACTTGTGAGACCAGCAGGCGCGAAGGCCTCCCCGCCACGTCCCACCATAATTCTGGCGCAACATGGCAAATCACGGACATAAAAATACCGCATTACGGATTGTTTGCGGTTGTCCGCACAAGTGTTCAGGCTGCAAAACCCGACTGCCCAATGTGGGGCAGCGGTGAAACGATAGCCGCTTGCTGAAAATCCGTCAACGGAAAATTGCGGGTCAGTGAAATTATTCATGCCGTTACCCCTGCGTACTCAGTAACACCGGGGCCAGCTTTTCCAGCCACGCCCGCAATTCTTCCGCGCGGTAGCCGTTGGCGTTGTCGCCCATCTTGACCGGTGCGGGGAATTTCCCCTTTCTGCGCCAGTGCCACAGCGTGCTACGGGCGACCGGGGCCACATGGATCAACACGTCTTTTTCTCGCACCAGACCGGTTTCCGGCAGGGTGAATGCTGCGCTATCTCGTTTCATGGTCAATGTCCTTGCGTTGACGGTCAGTAAAACCGTATCGAACGCCATTGAACCGGATAGAGCAGGCGGCGAAGAGGTGAAGCCGGTCAGGGGGTAATTACCGGCGTTACACCTGTTACACCTTTTTCAATCCCGGTGTAACAGTAGGTGTAACGCCATATTTGTATTAATACTCAATAAGTTAACTAATAAAAAAGTAGTCTGTTACACCGTTACACCTTTTTTAGCCTCGCGCGTGTAGGTGTTTTTTATTTCAGGCAAAAAAAAGACCGCTGATTAGCGGTCATGTCAGACGTGGTGCGGCTCAGGCGTTGGATACCCGCCTGAAATCGACCGGCACAACCGCGCCGGAGACTTCGCTACCATCAACAAAATCAGCCCACCACTGCATGATGCGGGTACGTTCTGGCAGGTACTGCGCCCGGTTGTAGGCCGCTCGCACCTTGTTTCGCTCCACGTGTGCTAACTGGCGCTCGATGGCATCCGGGCTGAATCCGTGTTCGTTGAGTACCGAACTCGCCAGCGCCCTGAATCCGTGCGGCACAGCCTTACCCCGCCAGCCAAGCCGAATCATGGCCGTGCTTAACGCATTGGTGGTGATGTGTTTGGCTGCGCTACTGCTGGGGAACAGGTAACGGCTTTTCCCTGACAGCGCCCGCAACGATACCAGCATGGTAAGCGCCTGCTCAGACAGCGGCACAAGGTGGTCACTGCTCCCCTTCATGCGGCTGGCGGGGATGCGCCACAGTCGTTTCTTTTCGTCGAACTCCTCCCATTCTGCCCCGCACAGCTCAAAGGGGCGGACGAACGTCAGTAGCAACAGGCGCAGCCCCCACTTGGTGAAAGGGTGACAGGATGAAGCATCCAGCCCAGACAGAAAACGGGGAATATCGTCCACTGGCAGGGCCGGTCGATGGCTTTTTTCCTGCCGGGATACCACGCCGGTAAGCTCACTGGCCGGGTTGTGCTCAATGAGCCCGGTTTGCACGGCAAGGCGTAACACCTGCGTGATGTACGACAGGTTCAGGGCGGCGATACCCTGACCGTGTTTGCGCTCCAGTCGCCGCACCAACTCCAGTACATCAAGCGGGGTAATATCCGTGACCCGCATGTTACCCAGCGTTGGCAGCACGTCACGTTCAATGCGCAGACTCTGCTTGAGGTGAGTCCGCTCTGTTACACGGTCTTTCCGCAATCGCTGCCACTCAGCGAGCACGGCGCTGAATTTGTTCATTTCAGCCCGCTGCTCTGACCTCATGTGTTCCTGCTTGGCCCTCGCAGGGTCGTTACCCGCCGCCACACTTCGGCGGGCATCTATCGCCAAGTCCCGCGCCTCAGCCAGCGAGATGGCGGGATAGTCGCCCATCGTCAATTTTTTCTCTTTGTTAACAAAGCGATACTTGTAACACCACACCTTACGCCCGGACGGACGCACCTCAACATACAATCCGTATCCATCGTAAACCTTGTACGGTTTACCCCTTGGAGCCGCGCCCCGCAAGGCTTTGTCGGTTAATTTCATGGTCATTTTTCCTGTTTAAAAATCATAGCAAGCCCCACTTTGTTAAAACCAAGCCCCCAATCAAGCCCCACTTCAAGCCCCACTTTTAACGAAACTGTATGAAACGCTATAAAACCGCATCGAACAAAGCAGGCTTATAAAACAGAGGGTTAGGGGTGATTTTAAAACCGTATGAAACGCTATAAAACAGTAGATTAGATATGCGTCCGGTATCCAGACCCCGTCTTCCTTGAGGGTAAGCGTGGTCTTTTCCCCAGCCCCCAAACTGCCCCCGGTGAAGTTGCGTTTCATCAGGAAGAAAATGGCGTCGATGCCGTGCGGTTCGCTGACCACGTGCACGCGCTGGCCGGGTGTCCAGGGATGACCGTTCGGGGCGCGCAGCCCGCGCACGGCGACAGTGAGCGTAAAGCCCGCCAGACGTGCATCGGCCTGTGCCTTACGGGCGCGGAACTCCACTTCCTGCTGACTCTGCGCATCGTGAGTGACGATGATTTTTGGGCGATAGAGCGCAATTTGCGAGTCGGAGACCGAGGCGCGCATGGCATTCTGTCCGTCCTCGTCGCCGCTACCGTGTTGCTGGGCCAGGACTGTAGTCTGGGAATAACGGCGGGCGATGGACTCATCCTGCGTGATGCTCAGAATGTTGTTGCCCTGGCCGCTGTAGTTCATCACCAGTGTCCCGACCGGGGGCGTGGTGTAATCCGGGCCACCGATCACCAACGTGCCGTCCGGGTCCGTCCAGGGCCACAGACCGCTAGCTTCTGCTGCCTGGGTCAATGCCTCCCAGGCAGTCATGCCTGGCTCAATACTGGTTTTGGCGCTGGTCAGTGGCTTGGTGGCCGCGATACGGATATTGGTGATACCGAACGGCTTCACGATTTTGGCGATCACTTCCTGCAGCGTCATCTCGCAGGCGGTAAATATCGGCGCGGAACAGTCAACCAATACGGCATTGGCATCACGGCCTGACATCAGCAGCAGGTGTTGATTTTGCTGGATACCGTGGCGCA
>NZ_JVEL01000451.1:0-10149 GCF_001076875.1 Serratia sp. 506_PEND | reverse complement strand
GCCAGCGTATGGCCGCCGGCGAACCCGCCCTGTTTGACCTGGCGTTTATCGAACGGCACAGCGTCGGCGTAGAGGCTTATCTGGCGCAGGTGGACGCCACCGAATGGCGGACCATTACCGCGCAATCGGGCCTGAGCGAAGCGCAATTGCGCCAGGCGGCGGCCACCTACCAGGGCGCCGAACGGGTGATCTGCACCTGGGCGATGGGCGTGACTCAGCATAAGCACTCTATTGCAACGGTGCGTGAAATCACCAACCTGCAGTTGTTGTTCGGGCAACTGGGCAAACCGGGCGCCGGTCTGTGCCCGGTACGCGGCCACAGCAACGTCCAGGGCAACCGCACCATGGGGATCGATGAGAAGTCGCCGAAGGCGCTGCTCGACAGCCTGGAACGCCACTTTAACTTCACCGCCAATCGCGCGCTGGGCCACAACACGGTGGAAGCGATCGAAGCGATGCTGCGCGGCGAAGTGAAAGTGCTGATCGCGCTGGGCGGCAACCTGGCCGCCGCGGCGCCGGACACCGAGCGCACCGCCCGCGCCCTGCGCAACTGCGATTTGACGGTGCATATCAGCACCAAGCTTAACCGCAGCCACCTGGTGACCGGCAAAGACGCGCTGATCCTGCCGACGCTCGGCCGCACCGAACTGGACATGCAGGCCAGCGGCTCACAGTACATCACGGTCGAGGACTCGTTCAGCATGGTGCACGCCTCGGAAGGCATCGGCAAACCGCTGGCGGACACTCAACGTTCGGAGACGGCGATCGTCTGCGGCATCGCCGACGCCGTGCTGGGTACGCAACAGCTGGACTGGCTGGAATTGGCCGACGACTACTCGCTGATCCGCGATCACATCGCCGCCACCATTCCCGGCTTCGAGGATTTCAACCGGCGCTGCGAGCAACCCGGCGGCTTCTACCTGGGCAATGCCGCCGCCGAACTGCGCTTCGCCACGCCAAGCGGCAAGGCGGAATTCAGCGACGCCGCGCTGCCGACCACCCTGTTCCCGCAGCTGGGCGGCGAGCAAGCGCCGTTTACCCTGCAGACGCTGCGCTCGCACGATCAGTACAACACCACCATCTATGGTCTGGATGACCGCTACCGCGGCGTTTACGGTCAGCGCGAAGTGCTGTTCATCCATCCGGAAGATCTGGCGGCGCTGGGCCTGCAGGATGGCGAACGGGTAGAGATAGAAACCCTGTGGAACGACGGCGTGGTGCGTAAGGTGGATGGATTCAAGCTGGTGAGTTACGACATTCCGCGTGGCAACCTGGCGGCCTACTACCCGGAAACCAACCCGCTGGTGCCGCTGGCCAGCTTCGGCGACGGCACCGGCACCCCGACGTCGAAGTCGATCCCGGTGGCGATTCGCCGCAGCGAGCAGCAACCGTCGCTGCGCATCGCCTGAAAACGCGCGCCCGGTTCACGCCGGGCGCGCCAATATTTCCAGGATAGTCTGCAATTCCTCGGACAGCTGATGCCGCCGCCAGACGAAATAGAGATCGCTCACGCCCTCCTCGCCCATTTCCACCACCTTCAGCCCCGGCGCCGGCAAGATCAGCGGCAGCAACGAGCCGGGCACGCAGGCGACGCCGCAACCATCCTTCACGCAGGCTGCCATCGCGGCATAAGATTCCATTTCCAGCGTCATGCGCGGTTTCAGCCCGCGCGAGGCCAGCCAGTGATCGACCTTCAGCCGGAACGAGCACTCGCGGCTGAACGTGTAAAACTCCAGCGGCGCCAGCGTGGCGGCGTCGGGTTGCCCGACATCCGCCGGCATCAGCAGCACCAGCCGTTCGTCAAACGCCTTTTGGCTGGCCAGCAGCGGATGCTCAATCGGGCCGTCGGTGATCGCCAGATCGAGATCGCTGTCGATCAACATGCGTTCCAGCACCAGCGAGTCGCGGCTCAGCACGTTGATGTGCAAATGGGGCTGTAAACGGCGCAGCCGGGCGATGCGCGCCGGCAAGTGACTGACCAGCGAAAAATCCAGCGCCCCGAGGTTCAGCAGCCCATGCTGTTGCTCGCCGGCGAACAGCTGTTTGCTGCGCTCGGCCTGCGCCACGATGTCGCGCGCCTGCTGGTAGAACAGCCGGCCTTTGGGATTCACGTACAGCCGGTTCTTGTCGCGGAAAAACAGCTCGCCGCCCAGCGACTCTTCCAGCTCGCGCAGCCGCAGCGTAACGTTGGAAGGCACGCAGTGCAGCTCACGGGCGGCGGCGGCGATGGTTTTGTGTTCCACCACGGTGCAGAAAAACTTCAGCTGGCTCAGCTTCATCTATCCTTCACTTTTAGTTAGCGTTCTAGTTAAAAACAATCACTTTAGATTAGCATCGATTTCACCTACAGTCTGTCGACACCCTGAGGAGGATCACTGATGCCACTGAATGACTTACTGACGCTGCCCGGCGTGGCGGCCCAACCGGATACGGTAACCGACGGTTACGTGTTCAACCACACCATGATCCGCGTGAAAGACCTGACCAAAGCGTTGGATTTCTATACGCGCGTGCTGGGCTTTACCCCGGTCTATCTGGAAGAGTTCAAAGAAGCTGCCTTCACCATCTGCTACCTGACGCGCAGCCCGCGCGAGCAGATCCCGCAGGATGACGACGAACGCAAACGCTGGGCGCTGAGCCAGCCGGGCATTCTCGAGCTGACCCATAACCACGGCACCGAAAATCAGGCGGATTTCCATTACCACAACGGCAACGGCGAGCCGCGCGGCTTTGGCCACCTGTGCGTCACGGTGCCGGACGTGCGCGCCGCCTGCGAGCGGTTTGAGCGCCTGGGCGTCACCTTCCAGAAACGCCTGCATGAAGGCCGCATGAACTACGTGGCGTTCATTCGCGATCCGGACGATTACTGGATTGAAATCCTGCAGCCGACGCCGCTGCGGGACTGATTGTCCCACGCCCTTCACCCCGGCCTGCGCGCCGGGGTTTTTCATCGTTCGCCCTTCGATTGACCATTCTTGCGCAAAATCGCGCGGCAACGCGGGGTTCCGTGACGTTAGGCTTGCTCGCAGCGGGTGATTCGCGTAAAACTGTCAGCCGCAAATCTTGCCACTCACAACCCATTCACTGGACGATATGTTTCAAGATAACCCGCTGCTGGCGCAGCTTAAACAGCAACTTCACTCTCAGACCCCGCGCGTTGAAGGCGTCGTGAAAGGGACTGAGAAAGGCTTTGGCTTTCTTGAAGTAGACGGTCAAAAAAGCTACTTCATTCCACCGCCGTACATGAAGAAAGTCATGCACGGGGATCGCATTATCGCCACCCTGCACACCGAGAAAGAGCGCGAAATCGCCGAGCCGGAAACCCTGGTCGAGCCGTTCCTGTCGCGCTTCGTCGGCCGCGTGCAAAAGCGCGACGATCGCCTGTCCATCGTGCCCGATCATCCGTTGCTGAAAGAGGCGATTCCGTGCCGCCCGGTGCGTGAACTGACCCACAACTTCCAGGCCGGCGACTGGGCGGTGGCGGAAATGCGCCGTCATCCGCTGAAAGGCGATCGCGGCTTCAACGCCGACCTGACCCAGTTTATCACCGACGGTGAAGACCATTTCGCCCCGTGGTGGGTGACGCTGGCGCGTCACAATCTGGAAAAAGAGGCGCCGGAGATGCAGGCGCTCAGCGAGCCGGACGCTGCGCTGGTGCGTGAAGATCTGACCGCGCTCGAATTCGTCACCATCGACAGCGCCAGCACCGAGGACATGGACGATGCGCTGTATGTGACCGACAACGGTGACGGTTCGCTGCAGTTGACCATCGCCATCGCCGATCCGACCGCTTATGTCGAACAAGGCAGCAAGCTGGACGATATCGCCCGCGTGCGCGCCTTCACCAACTATCTGCCGGGCTTCAACATCCCGATGCTGCCGCGCGATCTGTCGGACAACCTGTGCTCGCTGCGCCCTAACGAGCGCCGTCAGGTGCTGGCTTGCCGCGTGACCATCGCCGCCGACGGCGCGCTGGGCGAAGATATTCAGTTCTTCGCCGCCGAGATCGAATCCAAAGCCAAACTGGTGTACGACGAAGTCTCCGACTGGCTGGACGGCATTGCCGGCTGGCAACCGCCGAGCGACGCCATCGCGCAACAGATCACCCTGCTGAAACGCGTTTGCGACGCGCGTAACGCCTGGCGCCACCAGCATGCGCTGGTATTCAAAGATCGCCCGGACTACCGCTTCGTGCTGGGTGAAAAAGGCGACGTGCTGGAGATCGTTACCGAGCAGCGCCGCAGCGCCAACCGTATCGTTGAAGAGTGCATGATCGCCGCCAACGTCTGCGCCGCCATCGTGCTGCGCGATCGCCTGGGCTTCGGCGTGTACAACGTGCACACCGGTTTCGATCCTGCGCTGGTTGAGCAAGCGGTCACCGTACTGCAGGCCAACGGCGTCGAAGCCGAAGCCGAGAAGCTGCTGACCCTCGACGGTTTCTGCGAATTGCGCCGCCACCTGGACGCGCAGCCGACCCAGTTCCTCGACAGCCGCATCCGCCGCTTCCAGACCTTCGCCGAGATCAGCACTACGCCGGGGCCACACTTTGGTCTGGGTCTGGAGGCTTACGCCACCTGGACATCGCCGATCCGTAAATACGGCGATATGGTCAACCACCGCCTGCTGAAGGCGATCATCAACCAGCAGACGGCGGAAAAACCGCAGGATGACGTGACGGTGCAGCTGGCGGAGCGCCGCCGCCTGAACCGCATGGCGGAACGCGACGTCGGCGACTGGCTGTACGCCCGCTTCCTGCAGGACAAGGCCGGCACCGATACCCGCTTCAACGCCGAGATCATCGACGTGACCCGTGGCGGCCTGCGTGTGCGCCTGCTGGACAACGGCGCGGTTGCCTTCATCCCGGCACCGTTCATTCACGCGGTGCGTGACGAGATGCAGTGCAGCCAGGAAACCGGCACAGTGCAGATTAAAGGCGAAGTGGTTTACCGCCAGAGCGATACCTTGCAGGTCACCATCGCCGAAGTGCGCATGGAAACCCGCAGCGTGATCGCCCGCCCGGCGGCCTGAACGCCAGCCTGAAACGGTCGCAACGCAAAGCGCCGGCGGTGAGAACCGCCGGCGTTTTTTTTCGCCCGCGCTCGCTAGCGCAATGGATCGCCGCCGGTTTCACGCAGCAAGGGCAGCACCGCCAGCGAAGCCAGCGTCGCCAGCATCAGGTAGACGGCGGGCGCCAGCAGCGAGCCGCTCAACGCGATCGACTGCGAGGCGATATATTGGGCGAAGCCGCCGAAAATCGCCACGCCGAGGCTATAGACCAACGCAAACCCCAATGCGCGAATGCGCTGCGGAAACAGCTCCGAAATCATCAGCATGGTCGGCACCGAGCCGAGCGTGGTCAATCCGACCAATATCGCGACAATCAGCAGCAGCACCGCCGGATGCGGCGCGGCGCTCAGCCACCAAAACGCCGGCAAGGCCACGATCAAGATAGCGATGCGCGAGCCCCGGATCAGCGGCAAACGGCCATAGCGATCGCACCAGTGCCCGACCAACAGGCTGCCGCCGAAGGTCACCAGCCCCGCCAGCAGCATCGCGGCATAGCCGTAGGCTTGCGGCATGCCTAAGTATTTCACCGCGTAAGTGCCGAGATAATACATCGAGATGTAAGTGGCGACGGTAGCGCCAATGGTCAGCATCACGCCAAGCACCACCGCCCGCGAGTGCCGTCGCAGCTGCGCCGGCGGTTCATGGGCCCGCGACACCGGCGGCCGGTCGCTTTCCAATCCGAGACGCAGCCAACAACCGAGCGGCGCCAGCGCCACGCCGATAAAGAACGGAATGCGCCATCCCCACTCGGCCATGGCGTTCGGCTCGCCGGAAAGCACCGGCAAGGCCGCGCTGAGCGCCAGCGCGGTGACGCCGCCGACCACGGTGGCGATGCCCTGCGTCGCCAGCGACCAGCTGGAATAGAAGCCTCGCCGGTTAGGTGGCGCCGACTCCACCAGCAACGACATCGATGCCCCCACCTCGCCGCCCGCCGCCACGCCCTGGATCAAACGCGCCGCCACCAGGGTGACGGTTCCCCAATAGCCGGCGCTGGCGTAAGTCGGCGCAAAACCGATCATCGCCGTGCCCAGGCTCATCAAGGAAATCGTCAGGATCATCGCCGGCTTGCGGCCATGGCGATCGGCATAGGCGCCGATCAAAATGCCGCCCAGCGGCCGCATGAAAAAACTGACGCCAAACGTGGCGAATGCCAACAGCAACGCCAAATTAGGATCGCTCGACGGCGGAAAGAACAGCACACTAATATAAATGACGAAGAAGTTATAAATACCGAAATCGAAAAACTCCAGCGCATTGCCGAAGGAGGCGGCGAAGATGACCTTTTTGCCACCGACCTTCGGGGCCGATATTATTTCCGTTTGGGTTTCAGCCGTATTTTCACTCATCATTATCTTCCCTGTTATTATTCTTCGCGTTTATTTTAAATAGGCTTCAGCCAATGCCCCCCAATACTGGCTGCCGGCCGCCAGGCAGCCGTCGTTGAAGTCATATCCCGGGTTGTGCACCATGCAGCTGCCTTCGTCGTCGCCGTTGCCAACGATCAGGTAACAGCCCTGCGGATGCGCATCGAGCATAAAGGCGAAATCTTCGCTGCCCATCAGCGGCCTGGCGCCGTAGTGCGCGCGGGCGGCGCCGAACTGCTGCTCCGCCACGCGGTGGGCGAAACGGGTCATCGCTTCGTCGTTGACCAACACCGGCGTGCCGTTAACGTGTTCCACCGTCGCGTGGGCGCCGAAGCTTGCCGCCTGCGCCTCGATCAGCGCCGGAATGCGCGCCAGCAGCGTAGCGCGCGCCTGGCGATCCAGCGAGCGCACGCTGAGCTTCATCTCCGCGCTGTCCGGGATCACGTTGGCCGCCTCGCCGGCCTTGATGCTGCCAACGGTGATCACCGCCGCCTCCAGTGGATCGATATTGCGCGAAACGATGCTCTGCAGGGCGACGGTGATATGCGAGGCCACCAGCACCGGATCGACCGCCAGCTGCGGGATGGCGCCGTGGCCGCCGCGCCCCTGCACCCGCACGTTGAATTGATCCATCGAGGCCATAAACGGGCCGTGTTGGAAGAAGAACTCGCCGAGCGCCATCCCCGGCATGTTGTGCATGGCGAAGATGGCGTCGCAGGGGAAGCGTTCGAACAGCCCCTGCTCCACCATGCGCGCGCCGCCGTTCAGCATCTCTTCCGCCGGTTGGAAAATCAGGTGCAGCGTGCCGTTGAAGTTGCGCGTTTGCGCCAAGTAGCGGGCGGCGCCGAGCAGCATGGTGGTATGGCCGTCATGGCCGCAGGCATGCATGCGGTTGGCCACGCTGCTGCTCCAAGGTTTGCCGTTGTTTTCCTCGATCGGCAAGGCGTCCATATCGGCGCGCAGCCCAAGGCGTTTAACGCCGCCGCCCACCCGCAGCGTCCCCACCACGCCGGTGCCCGCCAATCCGCGGTGCACCTCGTAGCCCCACGAGCTCAGATAATCCGCGACCAGATCGCTGGTGCGGAACTCTTCGAAACCCAATTCAGGGTGCTGATGAATATCGTGCCGAATGGCCGTGAGCTGAGGTAAATACCCTTCGATGATTTTATTTATCATAATTAAATTCCTTTCGTAGCTTTATTATTTATTTGATGAATAATTAAGCCCGTGGGTGAAAATAAAGGTATAACACAGCATGAATAATTTTATTTCGGCACACCTCGACAGATAAAATAATAATCCGCCAGACACCGTGCCCAGATAAAAAACGACGATAATTCGCTGTACGCGCCGTGAAAATGCCGAATGAATAACTGCTCAGGATTATGTGGGCGACAGCCTGCGCCAACGCTGTTTCATCACGTTGTTTTTACACTAAAACCCCACCTGCTTCACATTTCTCATCCGACCTGCCGCGGTTCGGCGGCAAAACTTCTACTGTTAAAACGTCATTCCTAATAACAACGTTGATTTTTACCTCTGCACGCCAAGGAGTTGTTTCATGAAAAACATCAGGTCCGGACTTATCTGGCTGCTGGTGGCGTTGGTCGGCGCCTTCGCTTTCGCCATGCTGGCGCTGAGCCGCGGCGAGCACGTCAACGCCGTCTGGCTGGTGGTCGCCGCCGTCGCCTGCTACAGCATCGCCTACCGCTTCTACAGCCGGTTCATCGCCGACAAGGTCTTTGAGCTGGATGACCGTCGTCTGACCCCGGCGGAACGCCATAACGACGGCCTGGACTACGTGCCCACCAACAAATGGGTGCTGTTCGGCCACCACTTCGCCGCGATCGCCGGCGCCGGGCCGCTGGTGGGGCCGATCCTGGCCGCGCAGATGGGCTTCCTGCCGGGAACCATCTGGATCCTGGTCGGCGTTATGTTGGCCGGCGCGGTGCAGGATTTTCTGGTGCTGTTCATCTCCACGCGCCGCGACGGACGTTCGCTGGGGGAAATGGCCAAGCAAGAGCTGGGCGCGTTCGCCGGGGTGATCACCATGCTCGGCGCGTTGGGCGTCATGATCATCATCCTGTCGGCGCTGGCGCTGGTGGTGGTAAAAGCGTTGGCCGACAGCCCGTGGGGGCTGTTCACCATCGCCGCCACCATCCCGATCGCGCTGTTCATGGGCATCTACATGCGTTTTATCCGGCCGGGCAAGATCGCCGAAATTTCGGTGATTGGCTTCGTGCTGATGCTGCTGGCGATCGTTTACGGCGGCAACGTGGCGCAAGATCCCTACTGGGGGCCATTCTTCACGCTGCACGGCACCACCCTGACCTGGGTGCTGGTGATCTATGGCTTCGTCGCCTCGGTGCTGCCGGTGTGGCTGCTGCTGGCGCCGCGCGACTACCTTTCCACCTTTATGAAAATCGGCGTCATCATCGGCCTGGCCATCGGCATCGTCTTCGCCATGCCGGAGATGAAAATGCCGGCGGTTTCACGCTTTATCGACGGCAGCGGCCCGGTGTTCGCCGGCGCCCTGTTCCCGTTCCTGTTCATCACCATCGCCTGCGGCGCCATTTCCGGCTTCCACGCGCTGGTTTCCAGCGGCACCACGCCGAAGCTGGTGGAGCGCGAAAGCCACATGCGCTTTATCGGTTACGGCGCCATGCTGATGGAATCTTTCGTCGCCATCATGGCGTTGATCTGCGCCTCGGTGCTGGATCCGGGCGTTTACTTCGCCATGAACTCGCCGGCGGCGCTGATCGGCACCACGGTGGAAAATGCTTCGCAGGTCATCAACAGTTGGGGCTTTATCATCACGCCGGAAACGCTGGCGCTGATCGCCAAAGAGGTGGGTGAGAACTCCATTCTGTCGCGCGCCGGCGGCGCCCCGACCTTCGCCGTGGGCATGGCGCACATCATCAGTGAGGTGTTCAACAGCCGGGCGATGATGGCGTTCTGGTATCACTTCGCCATTCTGTTCGAAGCGCTGTTCATCCTGACCGCCGTCGACGCCGGCACCCGCGCCTGCCGCTTTATGGTGCAGGATCTGGTGGGCGTGGCGGTGCCGCAGCTGGCCAACAACCGCTCCTGGTTCGGCAACCTGGCGGGCACCACGGTGGCGGTGGCCGGCTGGGGCTTCTTCGTGTATCAGGGGGTGGTCGATCCGCTCGGCGGCATCAATACCCTGTGGCCGCTGTTCGGCATCGGCAACCAGATGCTGGCGTCGATGGCGCTGATCCTCGGCACCGTGGTGCTGTTCAAGATGAAAAAGCAGCGCTACGCCTGGGTGACAATTCTGCCGACCGCCTGGCTGTTCGTGACCTCCATGACCGCCGGCTGGCAGAAGATCTTCCACGAAAAACCGAGCATCGGCTTCCTGGCGCAGGCGAAGAAATTCTCCACCGGCATCGAGCAAGGCACGATTATTGCACCGGCCAAATCGCTGAAAGACATGGAAACCATCGTGTTCAGCAACCAGATCAACGCCGCGCTGTGCGGGTTCTTTATGCTGGTGGCGGTGACCATGCTGATCGCCGCTTTCTTCGCCATCCGCCGGGCGCTGCGTTCCGAACAACCGACGGTGCACGAGGTCAGCGCCGCACTGCGAGAGGAGACCGGCCGCGGCTAAGCGAACCGAGCATCAAGCAAGGGCGCCGCGGCGCCCTTTTTACTGGCTTTAGCCTAACAGCGTTGAGCCGAACGCCCCCTGCCAATCCTG
>NZ_JVEL01000450.1:0-1470 GCF_001076875.1 Serratia sp. 506_PEND | reverse complement strand
TGACGGGAGAACCCGTCCCGTCCGTCGTCCTGAAAACGGACATGGTAGCGATACTTACGCCATATCCGGTGAAGAAGGGTCAGCAGGCGATGATGGAAAAAATCCAGAAACAGTCCGAGACGCGATTCCTGCCACGCGTACTCCCAGGCCAGTTCGTCAAGGTAATAGCCGGGCATCGGAGACTGACTGCCATGCAGACCCAGAAAGGCCACTTCAAGATGGTGCAACCCACTGTCGTCCTGGCTTAAGCTGACAATGTCGCCGGGATGAAAGCCCAGCGAAGCCGTGGCAGTAAAGCGCACACGCTCCTGTTCAGGGTGAATATCCTGGTCAGATTCGGGATCGACGTTTTCCAGCAAATGGAGCAATTCAACCAGCGGGAAGAAAGAAAACTGTGCAATCTCCCCACAGGCAATCACATCATCGAGTGCTGACCTGCCTGTACCGGCCATCGGTAACACTCCTTGTTGTCCAGGTTGTACACCTCCAGCAGATGAAACGCGTTCACGCTGGCGTAGAGGGAGAGAAAATGCGCCAGCACGGTGCTAAAAAGATACAGTTCGCCTTCTCCCGCAAAGGCCGACTGACGCACAAAGAGGCGGGATTTCAGGCCGCGCACCGGCATACCGCGTATCAGGCGATCAACCGGCACGGTCTCAATACGCTCGATCCCCGCCAGTCGCTTACGCGATGCCTGTTCAGCCTGCTTGTCATACAGCGCTGGAAAATCCCAGGTGCGCAACACCTGCGTCAGCGCGTCCGGACTCAGCAATGAGACATAGTTCAGTGACATGCTGGAAATCAGCATCCACTGCAGGCTGCCATCCAGCACAGGACGTAGTGAACGCGTTGGGCGGGTAATATTGCGGAAAGTGAAAAAATTGGGCGTGGCATTCGTCGGGACGCAAATGTCCCCCACCTTCAACTGTGCTGCACGTTCTCTGTTGGTACAGGTCATGGTGACAGAGACTGCTTCATCTTTTCCGACCACTTCCGTTTCGTCGCTCCGGACGAAAGACAGTGAATGCTCAAAGCCCTCGCCGTTGACGGCCTCGCGAACCCTGAGGCGGTAATACAGCGCCAGACGCCCGTTTGCACGTTCAATCTGGTGCTGAAAACTTTCAAAAGGCTGATACACCCGGGTGCCGCCCCGCGCACGGCCATCCGGGCCCTCCACCCAGCCTTCTACATTGTTCACAGAAAAAATCTCGTAGCTGTCAGGATGACTATAGCTGGCGCGTAATGGATATTCCGTTTGCTGTCCGGTGAGGGCCACCGGTTCACTGTCATGATGGAAAAGATTGATGGCAGGCACACAGTTCAGCATGAAAGCATCCTGGCGGATCTTCAGTGAAGGGGGCAGCGGACGTTCAAAACAGAAATGCAGTTTAAATGACGACACAGCCATCGGTTGCTTCGGCCAGTGGCCCCCGGCAAGATGGAAAAACAGAAAACTTTCAGGGAAACAGA
>NZ_JVEL01000449.1:0-988 GCF_001076875.1 Serratia sp. 506_PEND | reverse complement strand
TGACCGTCTGCTGGTCGGCAGGGGCTAATTCACGTGCAAACAGCGGTAACTGTTGTTCCATAACGTTGGCCTCAGTCGATGATGTGCATGATGGCGCTGCATTCCGGGTGGTTGAGCGTGTAGTCCCGCAGGCGGTAATAGTGCTCCGTCATGGCGTCGGATTCGGTGCGCATGGCATGGTGGCTGTAAGTCATCAGACAGACGGCAATCCCGGCGGCTTCAGCGCTGAGTTCAGCGCCGTTACCGTTCATGCTGTTGAACAGCGACCAGGACTCATTGCTGTCATCGTCAGCTTCCGGGGCAATAAACGCGCCGCCATTGCTCAGCGTGTAAAACTGCCAGATGCCGCCGCTGTAGTCAGCGCAGAAGCGGTCCATCCAGGCGAAGACAGTTGGCTCAAGGATTATCCACTGCGGTATGCTGCCAAAGTGCTGCGGCCAGAAGCCGATGCGCTGCTCGTCCTGTACGAGGGCGGCGGTCAGCGCGGGTGCAGAACCGGTACCGGCAGGTTGTGGTTGTAACGGGAGGGTATCGTAAAGGTTGATAATGTCGGTCATGTTAGTTTTTCCTTGTTTATTGATGGGGTTGGGGATGCTGGTTTAGCAGGAGTGACGGGCAGGACTGGGCATAGCCGTTCTCATCACGACAGGCGGGCCATATACTGTCGGCCAGGCTTAACTGACAGAGGCTGAGTTCTCCGGGTCGGTAGAGAAGATGTGTGCACCAGGCGCAGATATCATCATCGGATAGGGTGCGGCAGCCCGGAACCTCATTCAGGGAAAGCGGATAAACGTCCGCCTGACGGGCATCATCTGGAACATGCTGCATCAGCTCAGAGCCTGCTGCAGCTCTTCGGCCATTACCCAGAGCGCACGGTTAAGTTTGACGTCGCCATCGATGCCGTTAACTGCACGGGTATGGGTACGTTTACCCTGAGCGGTACGTCCGGGCAGGCCGCCTTTCAGCAACGATTCCTGAATGCGGTTAT
>NZ_JVEL01000448.1:0-24159 GCF_001076875.1 Serratia sp. 506_PEND | reverse complement strand
GGCGTCGATATCGTCCATCAGCCCGAACGCCTCCACTAGCGGCGTCTCCCGCCGCACCGTCACCGTTTCCTGTTGATCGGCCACGTCGCCGGCCTGCACCAGCAGCAGGCGCTTCAGCGTGCGATCCTGGCCGACAAAGGAGGCGACGAAGTCGTTCGCCGGGCGCGCCAGCAGCTCATCGGCGCTGGCGTTCTGCACGATCTTGCCCTGGCGGAACACCGCGATGCGATCGCCGAGCTTCAGCGCTTCGTCGATGTCGTGGCTGACCAGCATCACGGTCTTCTTCAGCTGACGCTGCATGTCGAGAAACTCGTTTTGGATGGTTTCGCGGTTGATCGGATCCACCGCGCCGAAGGGTTCATCCATCAGCAGCACCGGCGGATCGGCCGCCAGCGCGCGGATCACGCCGATGCGCTGCTGCTGCCCGCCGGACATCTCTTTCGGGTAGCGGTGCAAAAAGCGCTTGGGATCCAGCGCCACCATGCTCATCAGCTCCTCGGCGCGATCGTGGCAGCGTTTTTTGTCCCAGCCCAGCATGCGCGGCACTACGGTGATGTTCTCCTCGATGGTCATGTTGGGGAACAGACCGATCTGCTGGATGACGTAGCCGATTTTGCGGCGCAGGCTGACAGTATCCAGCGCGCTGGTGTCTTCGCCGTTGATCAGAATGGTGCCGCCGGTGGGTTCGATCAGGCGGTTGATCATCTTCAGCGTGGTGGTTTTGCCGCAGCCGGAAGGGCCGAGCAGCACGCAGATTTCGCCTTCCGGCACGTCCAGATTGATGTTGTCGACGGCGTTGAACGGTGTGCCGTTCTTCTGCATGAACTGTTTGGTCAGATTTTCCAATTTAATCATGAGCGGATCCCCTTGGGCGTGAGCGCAATTTGCAAGCGGTGCAATAACCAATCGAGGACGATCGCCAGCAGGCTGATCATCACGGCTCCGGTAATCAACTGGCGAATGTCGCTGCTGCTGATGCCGTTGAGCAGCAGCAGGCCGAGGCCGCCGGCGCCGATCACCGCGGCGATCGCCATCACGCCGATATTCATCACCACGGCGGTGCGAATGCCGCCGAAAATGACCGGCAGCGCCACCGGGATCTCCACCCAGCGCAGGCGTTGCCAGAACGTCATGCCGATGCCGCGGCCGGCTTCGCGCAGCCCGCCGGGCAGGTTGTCGAGCGCGGTGTGGGTATTGCGCACGATCGGCAGCAGCGAGTAGAGGAACACCGCGGTGATCGCCGGTACGTAGCCAATGCCGTGGCCGATTAAGGAAAACAGCGGGATCATCAGCCCGAACAGAGCGATGGAGGGCACGGTCAGCACCAGCGTGGCCAGGCTCAGCACCGGCGTCGCCAGCCATTTGTGGCGGACGATCAGCACGCCGAGCGGCACGCCGATCAGGATCGCCAGGCCGACGGCGATGCCGACCAGCAGCAGGTGTTCCAGCGTCAATCCGGCGATATAGGCCCAGTTTTGCCAGGCGTAAAGTAAGGTATTCATCATGCCTCCTAAATCAGGCCGCGCTGCTTGAGGAACGCGTCGGCGACCTGTTGCGGCGTCTGGTAGTCGATATCCACCTTGGCGTTAAGCTCGGTGATCACCTGATTGTTGAACTGTTTCGACAGCGTGTTCAGCGCCGCTTCCAGCCCCGGCGTGTTTTGCAACACGTCGGCGCGCACCACCGGCGTGACCGCATAGCTCGGGAAATAGCCTTTGTCGTCTTCCAGCACCTGCAGATCGAAGCCTTTCACCCGGCCGTCGGTGGTGTACACCAGCCCGGCGTCGACGAAGCCGTCGCGGATGGCGTTGTAGACCAGGCCGGGGTCCATCTGGCGGATTTGCGGGCGATCCAGCGGCATGTCGTACAGCGCCTGCATCGGTTTCAGACCGTCCGAACGGCCGGCGAACTCCAGATCCAGCCCCAGCAGCCAGTTGTGTTTCGGATCGGTTTTACGCACCTGTTCCACTTTGGCCACCAGCTGCGACATCGTGCGGATCTGCTCTTTTTCCGCGCGCCGGCGCTGCATGGCGAAGGCATAGGTGTTGTTCATGTCCGCCGGCTGCAGCCACACCAGGCCGAGTTTGGCGTCGAGCTTTTTCACCGTGTCGTAGGTTTCCTGCGGCGACATGCGCTTATTGATGTGGTTAAAGATGATCAGCGAGGTGCCGGTGTATTCCCAGGTCATGTCGATCTGTTTGTTGATCATCGCGTTGCGGGTGATCACCGTAGCCAGATTGGTTTTGGGTTCGACCTGAAAACCTTTGGCCCGCAGGTATTGCACGGTGATCGCCGACAGAATGCGCTGTTCGGTAAAGTTCTTGCTCGCCAGCGTCAGCGGGGCGGCCCAGGCGGCCGCACCGGTCATCAGCAAGGAGAACAGCAGCGCGTGGCGGAGGGGTTGTAACCATCGAGTCATCGCGTTTCTCCCATCAGGATGCGGTGTGCGGGCTGAGCCGGCGACCGAGACCGGCCAGCGCCAGATCGAGCAGCAGGGCGATCAGCGCGGTGGCGGCGGCGCCGAGGATCAGCGTCGGAAAGTCGTTCAGGTAGATGCCGGGGAAAATTAGCTCGCCGTAGCTGCTGGCGCCGATCAAAAACGCCAGCGGCGCGGTGCCGACGTTAATCGCCATCGCGATGCGCACCCCGGCGAAGATCACCGGCAGGGCGTTGGGCAGTTCGACCTGGCGCAGCCGCTGTCCGGCGGTCATGCCAATACCGTTGGCGGCCTCGACCAGCGCCGGCGGCACCGAACGCAGGCCGGCATAGGTATTGCGCACGATAGGCAGCAGCGAGGCGAGGAACAACGCCACCACCGCCGGCCGGTCGCCGATGCCGATGATCACCATCGCCAGCGCCAGCACCGCCAGCGGCGGCAGGGTGTTGCCGACGTTAAAGATCTGCATCACGTGCTCCGCCCAGCGGCGGGCGAAAGGGCGGCTCAGCAGGATGCCGCTGGGAATGCCGACCAGCAGCGACAGCAGCATGGAACACACCACCAGGAACATGTGTTGCTGGCCGAGGTAGATCAAATCTTCCCGGCGCGACTTGAGGGTTTCCCAACCGATGCCGTAAACCAGCAGCGCGATGACGGCGATAAACAACAGGCTCCCGAGGAGCAGGCGCCGGTATGGCGCTGACTTGTGCATGATGTTGCGTCCTCCGTTGCGCGGAGCGGCCGATAGGCGGCGCATTCCGCTCTGATTGTTACCCACGGCCCGGCGGGCGTGGCGGTACAAAACGGGCGTTTCGCATGAGGTTAGCGACATTGAGCGAAGGGTGCGTTCGGCACAGCGTGCTGAACGTAGGCTCAATACGTGAGTTAATCAGCATAAGATACTGATATTTAAACCCGAGAAAGCACGAGGCCCAAAGGCGCCGGCTAGGGAAGGTATAGCACCCTGTCGTTGACCGTGCCAAGTTTTATGAGCAAAATCAGCTGATTGAGTTTGCCCGTATTGGCGCCGCAGCCCGCGTCAGCGCTGGGATGCGCGTAAAGTGAAAAAAAATCGCGGAAAAACGTTACGCCGTAACAGTTAGTCCAAATGGTGCGATTCGCTATCGGCAACGGCGGGATGTGAGGGCGGATAGACTTGGCGCAGGCGCTTGCTGATATACTCAGGGAAAATAAAAACGCCAGGAAGCCTGCATAACGCCATGACAAATAACGTTTCACCCGCACCCATTGCCCATCGCCCGCTGATCCTGATCGCCTGCATGCTGGCGATGTTCATGTCGGCGATCGAAGCCACCATCGTCGCCACCGCCATGCCGACCATCATCGGCGATCTCGGCGGCTTCTCGCTGCTGGGCTGGGTGTTCGCGGTCTATTTGCTGGCGCAGGCGATCACCATTCCCATCTACGGCCGGCTGGCGGATCTCTACGGCCGCAAGCGGGTGTTCTTCTTCGGCGCGACGCTGTTCCTGCTGGGATCGGTGCTGTGCGGCTTCGCCCCCGACATGTATTGGCTGATCGGCTTCCGCTTATTGCAGGGATTGGGCGCCGGCGCCATCATGCCGATCGCGTCCACCATCATCGGTGATATCTACAGCGCCACCGAACGGCCGAAGGTGATGGGCTACCTGTCGAGCGTGTGGGGCGTATCGGCGATCATCGGCCCGCTGCTGGGCGCGTTTATCGTGCAACACCTGCCGTGGGCGCTGGTGTTCTGGGTCAACCTGCCGATCGGCCTGTTGGCGATGTTCTTCCTCTGGCGCTATCTGCCGGCGCATCAGCAACTGCGGCGGCACGCGCTGGATCTGGCGGGCACCGCCTGGCTGACGCTGTTCGTTTCGGCGCTGCTGCTGGCGCTGTTGCAGATGGAAAGCCTCGGATGGTGGGTGGCGCCGTTGTTGGCGCTGGCGGCGGCGTCGCTGGCGCTGTTGATACGTCAGGAGCGGCGCGCGGTCGAACCGCTGTTCCCGTTGGCGCTGTGGCAAAGCCGGGTGATCGTCGCCGGCAACATCGGCGGGCTGGTGATTGGCGCGGCGATGATGGGCATCAGCGCCTTTCTGCCGACCTTCATTCAGGGCGTGATGGGGGGCTCACCGCTGGAGGCGGGCACCACGCTGGCGCTGATGTCGATTGGTTGGCCGTTGGCCAGCACGCTGAGCGGCCGTTTGATGCTGATGACTTCGTATCGCGCCACGGCGCTGCTGGGCGCACTGCTGTTGGTGGCAGGCGGCCTGATCCTGCTGATGTTGCAGCCGAACGGCGGTCTGCTGTGGGGCCGGGTGGCGGCGTTTATGGTCGGCGCCGGCATGGGATTGTGCAACACGACGTTTTTAGTGTCGGTGCAGAACGCGGCGCATTACAGCATTCGCGGCATTGCCACCGCCTGTACGGTATTTACCCGTATGGTGGGCTCGGCCATCGGCACCGCGATTTTGGGCGCCACGCTGAACCTCAACCTGCAGTGGCGTTTGCCGGAAATTGACGATCCGGTGCAGCGTCTGATGGAGCCGGCGGTGCGCCAGAGCATGGGGAGCGAGGCGCTGGCGCAGCTTATCCAGCAGGTGGCGGCTTCGCTGCATTGGGTGTTCCTGGTGTCGGCGTTGGTGTCGTTGCTGGCGCTGGCGGCGGCGATGCTGATCCCGGCGCGTTGTCGGCCGCAAGGCGAAGAGGAAGAGGCGGAGCAGGCGTAAAGGAAAATGAAAAGGAAAGGGCGCGGCTGTTGCGCGCCCTGGGTAGCCGATGCGGCTTACTGCGCGTTGAAGGTGTCCTGGCTGGTGCCGGTCTGCGCCGCGTCACCACTATCGTCGCCATTGTTCAGGCGGGTATAAACGATCTTCTGGGTGTCGTTTTCGCAGTGGCCGACCACCTGGCCGCCCGCTTGATCGGCCTGATCGTTAGGCACGATCTCCAGTTTGAAGCCGGACTCCGGAACGCCGTTATTGACGATTTTTTGCGAAATGTCCGCTTTCACGCTTTCACAGGAGGCCAGGGCCGCCAATGGGGCGCCGGCCAGCAATACAGCGGTTAATATCAGCGTTTTCTTCATCACGTCATCCTTTTAGACAATGAACTTCCTGTAACAGGATAGCAGCAACGGCGGCCGGGTTTCACGCATGCCCGCCCGCCGCAGGCGGATTAAGGATTAATCCGACGCCCGGTCTGGCGATCCAGACATTTACGGGTGTCCGGTTCCCAGTAGGCGTTGACGTTGTTGCTGTCGTTGCAGCGGTCTTCGTCATCCGCCGCGCGATCGGCCTTGTCGAACTCTTTCTCGACGCGGGTGTTGACCTTGTGGCGCAGGGATTTGGTATCATTCCACTGCTCTTTGCTTTGGCGCGCTTCTTCGGTGCTCATCGCGCCGCTGCCTTTGCCATCGACGGTGACGCAGGTGCTGCCCTGCGTGCAGGTGGCGGCCAGCGCCGGCGCCTGCCAGGCGCCCATGACGGCCAGCATGGCGACCGGCAGCATCCCGCGCAGCAGTCGTTGGGTCGAAAATGTTTTCATCGTTTCATCCTTATGAGTGAGTGCGCCTGATGATGGCGGCACTGGCGTTACCTCGCCCGCAGGCGTGGTGATAAATATACCACCGCGCTCCTGGAATTCACCAGCCAAGCGCCGATTCGTTTACTTTATCGAGAGAAAACTGCGACCGATGTTAAAAACTACGCTGTTGTTTTTCGCCACCGCCCTGGCTGAAATTATCGGCTGTTTCCTGCCTTACCTGTGGCTCAAGAAGCAGGGCGGCGCCTGGCTGCTGCTGCCGGCGGCATTGAGCCTGATGCTGTTTGTCTGGCTATTGACGCTGCATCCGGCTGCCAGCGGGCGGGTCTATGCGGCCTACGGCGGTGTGTATGTGGCGACCGCGCTGCTGTGGCTGCGGGTGGTGGACGGGGTCAAGCTGTCTGCGCTGGATTGGATCGGCGCCGGCGTGGCGCTGGCGGGCATGCTGATTATCGTTTCCGGCTGGCGCGCGGCCTGAGGAAACGCGGCGGGAGTCGCCTCCCGCCGTCGCGGCTCAGGCGCCGCGGTGGATGTTCAGCCCGGCGAAGGACTGGCTGACCGGCATCATTTCCAGCGTGTTGATGTTGACGCGCGCCGGCAACGTCGCGACCCAGAACACCGACTCGGCGATGTCTTCCGGCGTCAGCGCATCGGCGCCTTCGTAGGTTTTGTTGACCTTGCCGTCATCGCCCTTGAATCGCACGTTGGAGAATTCGGTGCCGCCCACCAGGCCCGGCTCGATATCGGTCACGCGAATGCGCGTGCCGTGCAGATCGGCGCGCAGGCCCAGGCTGAACTGTTTGACGAACGCCTTGGTGGCGCCGTACACGTTGCCGCCGGCGTAAGGCCAGTTGGCGGCGGTGGAGCCGATGTTGATCACATGGCCGACGTTGCGCTCGACCATGGCCGGCAACAGCGCGCGGGTCATGTTCACCAGCCCCTTGGCGTTGGTGTCGATCATGGTTTCCCAGTCATCGGCGTTGGCCTTGTGCGCCGGCTCCAGCCCCAACGCCAGCCCGGCGTTGTTCACCAGCACGTCAATTTGACTCAGCTCGGCCGGCAGTGCCTCGATCGCCTGTTGAATGGCGGCGCGGTTGCGCACGTCGAGCCGCACGATGTGCAGCGCTTCGCCCAGTTCTTCTTGTAGCTCTTCGAGACGCTCAAGGCGGCGCCCGGCGGCGATCACCTGGTGGCCTTCACGGATAAAACGGCGCGCAATGGCCTCGCCGAAACCGGAGGTGGCGCCGGTAACAAAAATAATCATGTTGCTGTTCCTCAACTGTTTTTACCCTACATGCCTCTATCATTAGCACAAACCCGCAGGCAGTGGCAGCGGTTATCACGGCGGAAAGCAAAAAAGGTCACACCGGGCCGGCGGCCCGATGCTGATTAGCGCTGAGGCGGCAGGTGGTAGACCACGGCGTCATACTTGATGCGCTCGCAACGGCCGGCCAGCACGCCGCCCAGCGACTCGACGAGGCGGCGGCTGGCGGTATTCTGCTCGGCCACCGGGTAGAGAAAGTGCGGCGGCTGAAAGCGCTCGCTGGCCCAGCGCGCGATGCCCTGCACGATTTCGCGGCCGTAGCCCTGACCATGCAGGCTCTCTTTTACCCAGATGCCCAGCTCCGGGGTGTGGCTGCGCAAATTATGCGCGCCGCCGACCCCGACGAACTGCCGGTCTTCGCGCCGACGGGCGACGAAGATCACTTCTTCACCTTCGCGCATCAACGGCAGCCAGCCTTGCCAGACGTTGGCGAAATCCTCCGGCGACGCCTCCGGTTCAAAGGTCATAAAGCGCGTCAGAGTGGGGGTGATCGCCTGGTAAACATCGTCGGCGTCTGCTGCGGTAAAGGGGGCAATCAACAAACGGTCGGTGTCAACGCGGCACTGAGAAAGGTCATTGTGATTCATCTTATTCCCTCGCTTTTCAGGCCATAACGGCAAAAAATCCGCGCCGGTAAATCGGGGCGGATCGTTGATATTACGCGCATTGGCGGCAGAAGCGACTTCTTTTTCGCCGCTGCGGCGGCGCGGAGGAACGGCTTTATGTGACGTCGTCACGTTGAGGGGAAAGACGGCGGGCACGGTTAACCGCGCCCGCCGCGGAGGGTCAGAACTTCACCGAACCTTGCAGATAGATCGTGCGCGGCTGGCCGATGTACAGACCTTTGTTGTTGTCGTCATAGGCGCGGGTGAAATACGCGTGGTTGAACAGATTTTTCACGCCAACGCCCAGATTCAGGCCAGCCATTTCCGGGCCGAAATCATAGGCGGCGCGCACGCCCCACAGCATATAGCCGGGAATGCGGCCGGTGCTGCCGTCGGCGCTTTCCGCCACGGTGTTGGCGTTGTCGGCGAACTGGCTGGACTGGAACTCGCCGTTAAGATTAAACGCCCAGTTGCCCGGCGTGTAGTCCAACCCCAGGGTGCCTTTATGCTTCGGCGAGAACGGCACCTGGTTGCCCTTGTAGCCGCCGTCTTCGCGGATGGTGGCGTTGACGTAGGCGTAGCTGGCGTAGGCGGTCAGGTCGTCCAGTTTCGGCGTCAGCTGCGACAGATCGTAACGCAGGCTGCCTTCCAGCCCGGCATGGCGGGTTTTGCCGCGCGCGGTCACGCTGTCGGTCACCTGGTTGGAGTCGTACTGGTTGTTGAAGTTGATCAGGAACAGCCCGATCTCGCCGGTCAGCGCATCGCCGGCGTAGCGGGTGCCCAGCTCCCAGGTGCGCGCCTTCTCCGGTTCAATCTTGCCGCTGTCGACCGCTTTGCCCATCTGGCTGTATTGCACGGTGCCGAAGGAGCCTTCGGTGTTGGCGTACAGGTTCCAGTATTCGTTCAGGTGATACATCACGTTCAACGCCGGCAGCGGCGCGTTATAGCTGACGTCGAGGCGGTTGTTCTTGATGTAGTTGTTCTGATACGACTTGATGTACTCGTAGCGCATGCCCGGCGTGAGGGTCCAGTCGCCGATGTCGATGCGATCGTCGATATAGAAGGCGTGCGCCTCGGTGCCGGACTGGGTGTCGCGATCGTATGGGCTGGCGGTGGACGGCAGCCTGCCGGTGCTGGCTTTGCTGGTGTAGCGCAGTTCGTGGGTGGATTCGCTGACGTAGCGGTAGCCGACGCCGACCTCATGCGCCGAATCGCCCCAGCGGAAGCTCTGGCTGTAGCGCGGTTCCACGCCGCGCACCCAGTATTCGCGCGGCGACAGCGTCAGGTTTTTACCCTGATCCAGATAGCCGCTGCGCAGGGTATAGGTGTAGAAGCTCTGCACGTCGAACTTGTGCTGCCGATCCGGCTGATACTGGTAGCCGAAGTTCGCCAACTGGCGGCGGCCCCAGAACTTGTCGTACGGGCGCGTCGACTGGAACGGGTTGGCGTTGTAGTCCGCCCGGCTCAGGCCGCCCGGCATCTCCGCTTCGCCTTCGTAGTATTGCAGCAGGCTGTTGAAGGTGTGCACCTCGTTCGGCGCGTAACGGCTTTTCAGCATCACGTCGTCGATTTTGGTCGCACTGTGCTCGCGCCAGTCGCTGCCGCGGGTGCCGGAGTAGAGCAGCGCCGCGCCGAGGCCGTTGTCGGCGGTGCCGCCGATCATCAGGTTGCCGGTGCCTTTCGGGTGATCCTGGCGGGAGGTCGGGCTGAGTTGCCCCTGCATGCCGGCCTCCATGCCGAAGGTTTTCGGGATGGCGCGGGTGACGAAGTTAACCACGCCGCCGACGCTCTGTGGCCCGTAGCGCACTGCGCCGCCGCCGCGCACCACGTCGATCGCATCCATATTGCCGAGCGAGATTGGCGCCAGCGACAGCTGCGGCTGGCCGTAAGGGGCGAAGGGCACCGGGATGCCGTCCATCAACACGGTGGAGCGGCTGGCGAGGCGCGGGTTGAGGCCGCGAATGCCGAAGTTCAGCGCCATGTCATGGCTGCCGGTGCCGTTGTTCTCCGGCGCCACCACGCCCGGCACGCGGTTCAACGCTTCGCGCACGGTGGTGGTGCCGGTTTTGACGAACTCTTTGCGGCGCACGACGTCGCGCGCGCCGGGGTGTTCGAACACGTCGATCTGGCGGCCTTCCGCCAGCCAGTCGCCGACCACGGTGATGTCCTCTTCCTTCTGCGGCTGCGGCAGTTTGGCCAGCGTGTAGCCGTTATTGCCGAGCGCTTTAGCCTGCAGGCCGCTGCCGGCCAGCAGGGCGTTCAGGCCGTCATCGACGCCGTAGCTGCCGCTCAGGCCCGGCGAACGTTTGCCGGCGGTCAACGCGCCGTCCACCGAGAGCGCGATGCCGGCGCGAGCGGCGAAAGCGTTCAGCGCGCCGTCCAGCTCACCGGCCGGAATGTGATAGGTGGCAGCGGCGCTGGCGGCGCTCGCCGTCAGCGGTGCGGCGAAGACCAGGCCAATGGCCACGGCCAGCGGCGTGGCCCGTTTTCCCCAAAGCGAAGCCGGAGCGACCTTTCCCCAAGCGTTGTTCATACCTTCTCCTGAATCATTTTTTATTTATTGCTGCAGTGTTTTCCTGGGAGTCGGATGAGCAAAGCAAAAGGGACAATCAAGAATGCGATTTTTTATCATTTTCATTTAAAAAATTCAGGCGGGGACGATTTGCAGCCAATAGCGGGTAAAGCTCTGCAGGTGAACCGGCAGCGTCTGGCTGAGCAGGGCGAGGGCGCGATCGGTATCGTTGAGCGGGAAACTGCCGCTGACGCGCAGGCCGGCAACGGCCGGATCGCAACTCAGATGGCCGCGCCGGTAGCGCGCCAGTTCGGCGATCACCCGGTCCAGCCGCCACTGGCTGACGCTCAGCACGCCGCGCAGCCAGCCGTCCTCCTGCGCGGCGGGGTGTTTATCGCCGAAGGCCGTCGCGCTGAAGCTGATCTGTTCACCGGCGTTCACCCGGCGCTGTTGTTGCGCGTTTTGCGCCAGCTGCGCCTCGACCGCATGCTCCAGCACTGTCAGGCGCGTTTCGCCGTCGCTCTCGCGCACCAAAAAACGGGTGCCGAGCGCGCGCATCGCCCCCTGCGGGCTTTGCACCCACAGCGGCCGGGGATCGCGTCCGGTAACCAGGCTGATTTCCCCGGCGTGCAGGCGGATCAGCCGTTGGCGATCGTCGTAATGCACGTCCACCGCGCTGGCGGTGTTCAGCACCAGTTGGGTGCCGTCGCTTAACACAATGGGTTTGATTTCACCGGTGGCGGTGCGGTAGTCGGCGCGCAGCTCCCGGCCGAGCGGCGACTGGTAAAGGAGGCCGCCGCCGCCCACGCCGAGCAACAGCAGCAGGCTTTTCAGCAGGGTGCGGCGATCGATCGCGGATTGGCGGCCGGCGCGATCGAGCGCGCGATAGCTGAATTTGCCCGGCACGCCCTGCAGCTGGCTCTGCAACGCTTCGACGCGCTGCCAGGCCCAGCGGTGATCGTCATGCTGCTGGTGCCAGGCTTGCCACTGTTGGCGCTGGCGTTCGGTGACGCGCTCGTCGCACAGCAGGGCATACCAGTGTGCGGCCATTTTCAGCGCCTGGCGCTGCTCGGGGGTGATGGCGTTGCTCATGAATAAACGTCGTTTTCGAGGCTGAACAGCAGGCAATGCTCGGTGGCTTTGGCCATGTATTTTTTAACCGAGCTGACCGACACGCCGAGGCGCGCGGCGATGTCCGCATAGCCCAGGCCTTCGAGCTGCGACAACAGAAAGGCCTGTTTTACCTTCGGCCCCAGGCCGTCGAGCATGGCGTCGATCTGCTGCAGGCTGTCCAGCAGGCTCTGGCGCTGCTCCGGCGACGGGGCGTAGCCTTCCGGGATCAGCGCCAGCATCTCCAGATAGGCGCGCTCCAGCGTTCTGCGGCGGAACAGATCGACCATCACCCGCTTGGCGACAGTGACCAGAAAATCTTTCGGCTCGCGCAGGGTCGCCGCGGCGTCGCCTTTCAGCAGGCGCATAAAGGTGTCCTGCGCCACATCGTCCGCATCGAACGCGCAGCCCAAGCGCCGGCGCAGCCATCCCTGCAACCAGGCGTGATGGGTGGCGTAGAGGCGCGACAGCGCGGCGTGCGGGGCAGAAGCGGTGGCGGACATGATTTTCGCATTGCTGGTCAAAAAGATGCGCGGATGATAATTGAGAATAGTTATCGTTTCAAGTTTGGTTGTTGTCCTCAGGCCGAGATTCAACCCCTTGGCGCGGTGTTGAAAATAAACCGTGCGCCGTGAAGATATTCGCTTGCCCATTCAAGGTGCAGCGGCGCGGTGTTATTTTTGCAGGCAAACGGTTGCTATTGAACTGCCGGCGAAGAGCGACGTTTGCTTTATTCTTTTTTGCCGGTCAACTCCCCTTGGTTAATTAATATCACTTTGTTTTTTAAGTGGTAATTTATTTTACGCCGTCAGCTGGCACGCGGCTTGCTATGCTTAAGCCGGTCTTGGCGTTTGGGCGACAAAGGCATTGTTTCATCGGCGCAGGTTATTACGCGGGTGAGGTGGGCCGGTCGCGACAAGGAAGAAAATAATGGCACTGCAATTCACCACGGCTATTCGTGGCAATTTTTTTGATATCTCAGCCTGTGTGGAGGCGCCGCAACAGCTTGAGGAACGCTTGCGGCATATTGCCGACGGTTTACTGCTGCTGAACGACGGCGTCATCGTCTGGTTCGGCAGCTGGCGGCAGGGCGAGGCGCTGCTGCCGCCGGGTTTCACGGTCACGGAGTATCGCGACAAACTGATCGTGCCGGGGTTTATCGACACCCACATCCACTATCCGCAAACCGAAATGATTGGCGCCTATGGCGATCAACTGCTGGACTGGTTAAACAATTACACCTTCCCGACCGAAAGCCGTTACGACTGTGGGCAGCACGCCGACGCGATGTCGGCCTTCTTTCTGCGGGAGTTGCTGAGTAACGGCACCACCACCGCGCTGGTGTTCGGCACCGTGCATCCGCGGTCGGTCGATGCGCTGTTCAGCCAGGCGGCAGCGCTGAACATGCGCCTGATCGCCGGCAAGGTGATGATGGATCGCCATGCGCCGGAGGCGCTGCTGGAAACGCCGGCGCAGAGTTACCGCCAGACGCGCGAACTGATCGAACGTTGGCACGGCAAAGGCCGCCTCGGTTACGCCATTACGCCGCGCTTTGCGCCCACCAGTACGCCGGCGCTGCTGGCGCAGGTGCAGCGGCTGCGTGAAGAATATCCCGACGTTTGGCTGCAGACGCACCTGAGCGAGAATTCGCAGGAAGTGGCCTGGGTAAAAGCGCTGTTCCCGCAGAGCCAAAGCTATCTGGACGTTTACCACCGCTACGGCATGACCGGCGATAAAAGCGTGTTCGCCCACTGCCTGCATCTGGAGGAGCAGGAGTGGGACTGCCTGTGCGAGACCCGCTCGGCAATCGCCTTTTGCCCCACCTCCAATCTGTTTCTCGGCAGCGGGCTGTTTGACCTGCAGCAGGCCTGGCGCAAGCGGGTGAGGCTCGGCATCGGCACCGATGTGGGGGCCGGCACCACCTTCAATATGCTGCGCACGCTGGGTGAGGCGTACAAGGTCGGCCAGCTGCAGCATTACCGGCTCTCCGCCGTAGAAGCGTTCTACCACGCCACCCTGGGCGGCGCCCGCGCGCTGTCGCTGGACGACAAAATCGGCAACTTCAACGTCGGCAAAGAGGCGGATTTCGTGGTGCTCGATCCGGCGGTCACGCCGCTGCAGCAGTTGCGCTACGCCAACAGCGCCACGTCTGCGGAGCAAGGGTTCGTACTGATGACCCTGGGAGACGATCGTAACATTTATCGCACCTATGTGAATGGTAAGGTGGTTTATGAGGCGTCGCGCTGACGCAGCCGCGCCTGCAGCCAAATGCTGAGCGGCGCGATGGCGACGGCGCTCAGCGCACACAGCCATAACAGACGTTGCAAACTGAGCGGGGTGAGGCCGCCGCTCAGCAGCGTGGAGGAGAGCAAGAAGGCCACCGTGGCGCTCAGGTGTATCAGGGCGGTTTGCAGCGTGCCGAAGGCGGCGCGTTGCCGATTGTCCGGCCAGCGCATGCTCAGGGAAGAGATCGCCACCAGCCGCGCATAGGCCGCCGCGAGAAACGCGACCATGAACAGTTCACCGCGATCGCCACCGCGCGCCGCCAGCCACAGGCTGCCCAGCAGCAACAGCGTGGCGCCCACCGTCAGCGTCACGGCGCCAACGCGTTGCAGCCAGCGGCCCGCCAGCACGGTCGCCAGATAACCAGCCACGCCGCCGATGAGAAATAGCCAGGACAAATGCGCGTCTGCCACCTGTAACCGCTGGGTGAGCAGCGGCGCCAGCACCGGGATCAGCAGCATTGGGCTGAACTGCGTCAGGCCGGCGGCGGAGGCGAACAGCAACAGCCGGCGATCGAGCGTGACGGGCGCGGCAGCCTGTGGCTGCGGCGCATCCTTGGGAACAAACAGCGCCACCAATACGGCCGCCAGCAGACACAGCCCGCCGATAGCCGCCAGCGCGGCGCGCCAGCTTGCCACTTCGCACAGGTACAGCATGCCCGGCATGCCGACAATGCTCACCAACGAAAAGGACGCGATCACCGTCGCCAGCATTCGGCCGTGCAGCGCGGCAGGCGCGGCGTTGAGCAGCAGGCCGATCCCGACGCCCATCGTAGTGCCGCCCAACAGCCCGGCCAGCAGCCGCAGCGCCAACAACCAGTAAAACTGCTGGGTTGTGGCGATCAATAAGGTGGTCACGCCCAGCAGCGTGACGTTGAGCATCAGAAAGCGCCGTTTCTCAACGCCGCCGATCCAGAAAAATGCGCCGATGCCGGAAATCACCGCCGCCAGCGTATAGGCCGCGCTGACATAGCCGGCGAAGCTGACGGGCACGGAAAAATCGCCGGCCATGTAGATGAATATCGGGTTGAATACCATGTATTCCAGGGCATTGGTGAACTGAATAAAGGCGATGACCAGCGCTATCGCCGTCAGCTTTCTCGCGGGTGTCATAAGCATCCATGGGTTGCAGAGTCAGGCCGGCAGTGTAGCGCTTGGCGTTGATCGGGATTAGATGGTAGAAATGGCATGGTTTGTTATCAAATCAGGGATAATCATGCGCGATAAATTGGATTTAAACCTGTTACGCATTTTCGTGGCGGTGGTGGAGCAAGGCAGCTTCGTCGGGGCGGCGCGGGCGCTGGCGATGCCAACCTCCAACGTCAGCCGCTATATCTCTCAGTTGGAGCGCCAGCTTGAGCAGCGGTTGATCGAACGCAGCACCCGCTCGATGCGGCTGACGCCGAACGGCCAGTTGCTGCATGAACGCACCCAGCCGCTGCTGGCGTCGCTGGAACACACCGCGCAAACCCTCAGCGAGCGGCAGCAACAGCTGCGCGGGCCGCTGCGCCTGTGCGTGCCCAATGAAGTTGGGCCATACCTGTTGGGCGAGCCGCTGGCGGCGTTCGCCCTGCAGCATCCGCAGATCGAAATCAGCTGCGTAACCAACCTGGCGGGTATGACGTCGCTGCTTGATGATGTCGATCTGGCGGTGATGATCAGCCGGTCCATGCTGGACGACAGCGACTATGTCGCGCAGCCGCTGGCGTCTTTCCCCTGCATCGTGGTGGCCGCCCCGGCGCTGCTGGCGCAGTGGCCGCCGTCGTCGGAGATTGAGCAATTCACGCAATCGCCCTGTATCAGCACGGTGGATGCGCTAAAGGGGATGCCGTGGCAGTTCGTCCGCCCGGACGGCAAGTTCGTTACCGTCCCGGTCAATGCGCGCTATCGCGTCAACAGCGGGGAGATGGCGCTGAAGGCGGCCTTGGCCGGCGTGGGGTTCGCCATGCTTTCCGAGCTCGGCTGCCGGCCGTTTCTGGCCGACGGGCGATTGGTTGAGGTGCCGCTGACGTTGCCGCCGGCGCCGCTGCAGCTGTATGCCGTTTATCCCGGCCGCCGCTATCTGCCAGTCAAAACGCGCGCGCTGCTGACGTTCCTGATACAGCAGGTCGGCGAGGCGGTTAACTTCTAATCACTTGTTTTTGCTCAAACTGCCAACTGCGCCTAAGCTAGGTGATGACTCTGAGGGAGCCATTCCCCGAGACCTTATTCCGTGAACATGGAGGAGTTTCGATTTGATGCGTTTATCCACATTGGTGCTGGCGATCGGCATGGCGCTGGGCTCGCAGGCACAGGCAGCAGAAACCCAACCTCACGCCGACCATAGCGCGCTGCCCAGCGGC
Organism: Serratia sp. 506_PEND; assembly: GCF_001076875.1. NCBI lineage: Bacteria > Pseudomonadati > Pseudomonadota > Gammaproteobacteria > Enterobacterales > Yersiniaceae > Serratia > Serratia sp. 506_PEND. Next base: position 8,028 of record NZ_JVEL01000448.1, on the reverse strand, counting down.
CAGGCGAAGGAGGCTACCGTGACCGGTGAAGCCAATCAGCACGACAAGCAAAAGACTCAGAATCCGTTCTTCTATCAAAGCCGCCTGCCGTTCCAGGCGCCGCCGTTCAACCTGATCAAGGAAAGCGACTACGCGCCGGCGATCGAAGCGGGCATGAAGCAAAAGCGGGAAGAGGTGGAGAAGATCGCCAACAACCCGGCCAAGCCCAACTTCAAGAATACCTTTGTGGCGCTGGAGCAGGCCGGTTCGCTGCTGACGCGGGTGATGAACGTGTTCGGCGCCATGACCTCGGCCAACACCAGCGACGCGCTGCAGAAGCTGGATGAAGAAACCTCGCCGAAGCTGGCGGCGCTGAACGACGACATCATGCTCAACGGCAAGCTGTTCGCGCGCATCAAGGCCATCTATCAAGATCGCGATGCGCTGAAGCTGGATCCGGAGTCGCGTCGGCTGGTGGAAGTCACCTATAAAAACTTCGAGCTGGCGGGCGCCAACCTGTCGGACGCCGACAAGGCCAAACTGAAAGCGCTGAACCAGGAAGCGGCGACGCTGAGCACCCAGTTCACCAACAAACTGCTGGCGGCGAGCAAAAACGGCGCGCTGGCGATAACCGACCCGGCGAAGCTGGACGGTCTGTCCGAAGGTGAGCTGGCCGCGGCAGCGCAGGCGGCCGCCGAGCGCAAGCTGGAGAAACAGTGGCTGTTGGTGCTGCAGAACACCACCCAGCAGCCGCTGCTGCAGAGCCTGAAAGATCGCGGCACCCGCCAAGCGCTGTTCGACGCCTCCTGGACGCGTGCGGAGAAGGGGGACGGCAACGATACCCGCCAGACCATTTCCCGTCTGGCCAAGGTGCGCGCCGAGCAGGCCAAACTGCTGGGCTACCCGAACTACGCCGCCTGGAAGCTGCAAAACCAGATGGCCAAAACGCCGGATGCCGCCTTGAGCTTTATGCGCAACATCGTGCCGGCGGCCACCGCGCGCGCCGAGCGTGAAGCCAAAGACATTCAGGCGGTGATCGATCAGCAGAAAGGCGACTTCAAGGTGCAGGCCTGGGACTGGCAGTTCTATGCTGAACAGGTGCGCAAGGCCAAGTACGATCTGGACGAATCGCAGATCAAACCTTACTTCGAGCTGAACAACGTGCTGAACAACGGCGTGTTCTACGCCGCCAACCTGCTGTACGGCATCAGCTTCAAAGAACGCAAGGACATTCCGGTCTACCAGCCGGACGTTAAGGTGTATGAAGTGTTCGACAAGGACGGCAAATCGCTGGCGCTGTTCTACACCGACTACTTCAAGCGTGACAACAAGGGCGGCGGCGCCTGGATGAGCAACTTCGTCGATCAGTCGAAGCTCAACGGCACCAAGCCGGTGATCTACAACGTCGCCAACTTCACCAAACCGGCGCCGGGGCAGCCGGCGCTGCTGTCGTATGACGACGTGATCACGATGTTCCACGAGTTCGGCCACGCGCTGCACGGCATGTTCGCCGATCAGGAATACCCGAGCCTGTCGGGCACCAACACCGCGCGCGATTTCGTCGAGTTCCCGTCGCAGTTCAACGAGCACTGGGTCAGCGATCCGAAAGTGTTCAGCCACTTCGCCAAGCACTACCAGACCGGCGAGGCGATGCCGCAGGAACTGGTCGACAAGATCAAGAAGGCCGACAAGTTCAACAAGGGCTACAGTATGACCGAGCTGCTGTCCGCCGCGCTGCTGGACATGCACTGGCACATGCTGACCGCCGATCAGCCGCAGCAGGACGTGGACAAGTTCGAGGCCGAGTCGCTGCAAAAAGACAAGGTGGATCTCAGCTATGTGCCGCCGCGCTACCGTTCCAGCTACTTCCAGCACATCTGGGGTAACGGCTACGCCGCGGGCTACTACGCCTATCTGTGGACGGAAATGCTGGCGGACGACGCCTTCCAGTGGTTCACCGAGCACGGTGGCCTGACCGCCGAAAACGGCCAGCGTTTCCGTGACATGATCCTGTCGCGCGGCAACAGCCAGGATCTGGAGAAGCTGTACATCGACTGGCGCGGCAAAGAGCCGAGCATTGAACCGATGCTGATCAACCGCGGGCTGAAGGACGAATAATCCCGAGGGTATGAACAAGGAGAGTGAATAAACCAACGGCACGCCAAATGTCGGGTCGCATTCCGACGTTTGGCGGTGCCGTTTTCTGGTCGGCAGGGAGAAGACAAGCTACCTGGCCTGAATTTCATGCACCAAATCGATAAATGCTTTGAGCCCCGGAGGCACATGTCGTCTGCCGGGATAATAGAGACGCAATCCGCCGAAAGCTGGGCACCATTCGTCCAGTACGCTAATAAGGCGGCCTGATGCGATATCTTCACGGGCAAACCAATCTGAAACGAAGGCAATCCCCACACCGCTCAATGCGGCACGATGAATGGCGCGCATTTCATTCAATACAATGCGCGGCGGTACGTTGACTCGAAGTTTCTGCTGGTGGCGTTCCAATTCCCAATGGTAAATCCCCCCGTGTGACATACGCATCCCGACGCTTTTGTGCCGTAACAGATCCTCCGGCGATTGCGGTATGCCATGTTCAGCAAAATAGTCTGGTGTAGCGACCACCAACATGCGGATATCTCCCGTTAGCTCCACGGCGATCATGTCCTGCGGGACGGACTCCGCCAAACGGATCCCCGCGTCGTAACCTTCCGCCACAATGTCCACCATTCTTGATTCGCTGGTGATATCGAGCCGCATTTGCGGGTAACGCCGCAAATACGTTTCGATCAACGGTTCGTAGAGCAGGGAGACGCACTCCTGCGGTGCGCTGATGCGCAGCGTGCCGGTTGGCGCGTCGGGCTGGGTGGCGATCTCTTCCGATGCACGCCGAATCTCGGCCAGAGCGGGGGCGATTCGTTCTACATAACGCGCGCCCGCCGGCGTCAGCGCCACACTGCGGGTCGAACGGTTAAACAGACGTATTTTCAGGCGGCTTTCCAACCCGGCCACCGCATTGCTGACGGCGGTGGCCGACATGCCTAATTGCCGTGCGGCGGCGCGAAAGCTTTGTCGCTGCGCTACGGCCAACACGACTTCCAACTCTGTCAGTCCACTGCGATGCATAGATTATCCCGATTATCGGTACAGTTCGTACAGGATAGACCCACTTATCGTATTGATCATCTGTTTCTATACTCGTTTGACTAATCGGAACATGTGGAGCACACCATGCAAAAAATTGACAGCATTTATATCAACGGTGAATTCGTGACACCCCACGGTGAAGAACGCTTCACGCTGTTTAACCCGGCGACAGAAGACGTGATTGGCACTGTGCGTCTGGCGGACGAGGTGGATGCCGAGCGGGCGATTGCCGCAGCCAAGGCCGCATTTCCTTACTGGTCCAAGACCAGTAAGGCGGAACGCCTTGCCGTATTGCGCCGTATGCACAAAGCGGTTATGGCCCGTGAAGATGCGCTGATGGACGCTGTCGTGATGGAATATGGCGCGCCCAAAATTCGTGGGCGCTGGATGGCCAGTTACCCGGCGGACGCGATAGCTCAGGCGATCGACGCGCTGGAAAATTTCGAGTTTACGGAACAGGCGGGTAAGGCGCAGGTCATCATGACGCCTGTCGGCGTCGCCGGGCTGATTACGCCTTGGAACAGCGATGCCGGATTTATCTGCAACAAACTGGCGACGGCAATGGCGGCAGGGTGCACCGCGGTGATCAAACCCAGCGAAATGAGCGCGATGCAAACGCGGGTCATCACCGAAGCGTTGCACGACGCGGGCATTCCTGCCGGGGTATTTAACATTATCACCGGGCGAGGCGAGGTGGTGGGTGAGGTCATTAATCGACATCCCGATATTGCCAAGATCTCGTTTACCGGTTCCACGGCGGTGGGCAAACATATCGTAGAAAGCGGTGCAGAATCGCTGAAACGGGTGACATTGGAACTGGGGGGCAAATCGCCGACGCTGATCCTGGACGATGCGGATGTCATGCAGGCCGTGCCTTTGGCGCTTGCCGCCGGTTTTATGAATAGCGGCCAGGCCTGCATTGCAGGCACGCGAATTCTGGTGCCGCGCAGCCGTCAGGCGGAGTTTGAACAGGCGATTGCCGACGCGGTAGGCAAAGTCCGGTCGGGCGATCCGCGCGATGAAAATACGGAAATCGGCCCGATGGTGAGCCAAAAACAGTGGCAACGGGTGCAGGATTATATACGCTTGGGCGAGGAAGAAGGGGCGACATTGTTGGTTGGCGGCGTTGGCCGTCCATCGGGTATGGATAAAGGCTGGTGCGTGAAGCCTACGGTATTTGCGGGCAATAACCGGATGCGCATTGCCCGGGAAGAAATTTTTGGTCCGGTGCTGGTGATCATCCCTTACGACAATGAGGCCGAAGCGCTTGCGATCGCCAACGACACCGCCTACGGGCTGAGTGCGCTGGTGTTAAGCGGCGATCGCGAACGCGGGGTGCGGGTGGCGCAGCAGATTGACTCCGGGCGTGTTCTGGTGAACACGTTGGATCATGAACCTAAAGCGCCGTTTGGCGGTTTCAAACAGTCCGGGCTGGGCCGCGAGATGGGCAAATGGGGGATGCAGGCTTATCTGGAAGCAAAAACGTTGTTGGTGGGGTAACCCAGAGCCCATCGTCGTTATTGACATGCCCTGTTATGGGGAGAAAACGGCGCAAGAATCAAAGCAGACAACGGTCCCTTATCATCATTGTCATTGTCTTGCGCCTTTTCCCTTTCTATTAACGCTCAGCGGTTCACCACCTTGGCCGGCAGGGCCACCACCAGCAGCGAGCTGAGCAGCAGGCAGCCGGCGAAGGCCCAGAGCGCGCCGCCGCTCTTGCCGGTCAGATCCAGCGCCAGCCCCATCAGCGAATTGCTCACCAGCCCGGCGATGTTGGCCAGCGAACAGGCCAGCGCGAAGCCGGTCGCCGCCGCCGTGCCGCGCAGGAAGGTGGCCGGCAGGCTGAAGAACACCGGCACCGCGCCGATGATCGCCGCCTGGGCGATGGAGAACAGCAGCACCGTGGCCAGCGCGTTGTGAGTAAAGAAGGTGCTGCCGGCCATCGCCAACGCGCCGATGATAAACGGCACGATGATATGCCAGCGCCGTTCGCGCAGCCGGTCGGAACTGCTGCCGATCAGCAGCATGCCGAGCAGGGCGGCGACGCTGGGGATCGCCGTCAGATAGCCGATGGTGGTGATGTCGGTGACGCCGGCGGTTTTGATGAAGGTCGGCATCCAAAAGCCCATGGCGTAGGCGCTGAGCAGAATAGCGAAGTCGATGCCGCCGAGCATCCACACCTTCAGGTTGAAGAAGCCGTCGCGGAAGCTGTGCTTGCCGTGATCGGCCTCGGCGTCGTCACGCGCCAGATCGTCGGCGATGCGTTGTTTCTCCTCGGGCGTCAGCCACTTGGCCTGCTGATAAGTGTTAGGCAACAGCCAGAAGGTCAACACGCCCAACAGCACGCTGGGAATGCCTTCCAGCAGAAACAGCCACTGCCAGCCGTGCAGCCCGTGGCGCATGTCGAAATGGCCCATGATCCAGCCGGAGAGCGGCCCGCCGATCACGCTGGACAGCGGCAGGCCGATCATGAACAGCGCGATGATGCGGCCGCGGCGATAGGTCGGGAACCACAGCGTCAGGTAAAAGAGCACGCCGGGCAGGAAACCGGCCTCCGCCACGCCGAGCAAAAAGCGAATGACGTAGAACTGGGTCGGCGTGGTGACGAACATGGTGGCGGTGGACAGCAACCCCCAGGTGATCATGATGCGGGCGATCCACATCTTGGCGCCGACGCGCTGCAGGATCAGGTTGCTCGGCACCTCGAACAGAATATAGCCGACGAAGAACAGCCCGGCGCCCAGACCAAAGGCCGCTTCGCTCAGCTGCAGCGCGTCGGCCATCTGCAGCTTGGCCAGCCCGACGTTGATGCGATCGAGGTAGGCCGCCAGGTAGCACAGGCAAAGAAACGGGATCAGTTTCCAGGTGATTTTGCGGTACAGCAGCAGCGATTCTGCGTCCGCTTTCCCCGCCAGCGGGGTGTCGACAATGGCCATGATGTTGTCTCCAGGTGGTGCGTGTTGGCCTCCGCAGGAGGCGCCTGTTGTGTTTGCGTTGCATGGGCGCCGCCCTGTTTCGGGCGGTCGCGTGAGGCGCTGTCTGCGCCTTCGTTATTGTCGTTGCAGGTGAATCGTTGACTCATAACCGGTTCAGGTAGTCGAGCGCCTCCTGTTTGTGCACCACATCGCCGTATTTGCTGTCGATGTCGAACAGGTTGGCTTCGTGCGGGCCGGGGTGACGATCGCCGACGCACTCGCGCACCACCATGGCGCGAAAGCCGTGCTGCACCGCATCCACCGCGCTGGCGCGGATGCAGCCGCTGGTGGAACAGCCGATCATCAGCAGCGTGTCGATCCCTTGCGCCACCAGCAGCGGCGCCAGCGCGGTGCCGAAGAAGGCGCTGGCGTATTGCTTGCTCAGCACCACCTCATCGGCCAGCGGCGCCACCGGCGGGCAGAACGCCGCCAGCGGGTTGCCCGCCACCATGTCTTTCATCACCGGCGCTTTCCTCACCCACAGGCCGCCATCGGCAAAATGGCCTGCATGATAGCGGATATGGGTGTGGATCACCGGAATTCCCGTGCGGCGCGCGCAGGCCAGCAGCTCGCGGCTTTCCTCGACCGCGCTGACTACGCCCGGCGCGAACAGCGGCGCGCCTTCGGTGGTGTAGGCCTGCATAAAGTCGATCGCCAGCAGCGCCGGGCGCCGGCCGAAGCCGATGCGCTGGCCCCAGACGCCGCGATAGTTGTCACTGAGGGTGTCGTTCATTCTGCCTCCTCAATAGGCGCCGGACAGCAGGGCGCCGGCGCCTGGGACGATCGGCTCCAGCTCCAGCGCGGTCAGCATCGCGTAAGTGGTGGCGATGGCGGCGGTGATCACCGGTTTGCCGGTTTGGGCCTCCACCGTCGGGACGGCCGGCAGCGAAGGCATCTGCACGCAGGCGGACAGCACGATAGCATCGACATCGCGTAAGTCCATCTCGGCGACGATCCCCGGCAGCCTGGCCGGATCGTGCCGGCCGACCTCGAGGTTGTCCGGGATCTCCAGCGCGCGCCATACCTTGACCTCGATGCCTTCGTGCTGGATGTAGTCCACCACCAGTTGGGTCAGCGGTTTCATGTAGGGCGCCACCAGCGCGATGCGTTTGGCGCCGATCACCTTCAGGCCGTTGACCAGCGCGCCGGCGCTGCTGATGACCGGCGCGGCGGCCTGATTGTCTTTCGTCACCTGCGCCAGCCGGGCCTGCGATTCGCGGTGGTAACCCAGCCCCATCGCCATGATGGCCACCAGGCAGGCGTAGCCGAGCACGTCGACCCGCGCGTCGGACAGCTCCAGCGCGCAGCGATCGGACTCGGCGTCCATCGCCGCCAATTCTTCTTTATTGACGTGTTTCATGCGCATGCGGCTGGAGTGAAAGGTGAAACGCTCAGGGCGTATCAGCTGGCGCGCGCCCAGCATCGCCGGGATCTCGGTTTCCATCGTGGTGTTGGAGCTGGGCACGATCTGGCCGATGCGGTAGTGGTTGCTCATGTCGGTGTTCCTCAGTTAATCCAGAAAATCGCCCAGGGCGCGGAAGAAGCCATCAAAATCGTCCCACGGGATCATGTGTCCGGCGTTCTCGACCTCGACGATGGCGATCTCCGGCTGCAGCGCGCGGATCTCCGCCCGGTCTTCGGGCTGAATGACGCCGCCTTTGCCCGCGGCCATCAGCAGCGTCGGCATGGTCAGCTGCGGGTAGTCGCGGTGGCTGTCCACCTGATGAAAATCGTCGTAGGCGCGTTGGATCGCCGGCTCGTAGCAGGTATGCAGCCACTCGGCGCGCAGCTGGCGCTGTTCTTCGCTCCAGGTTGGGCAAAAGGCGCGCATCTGCTCGGCGCTCATGCCCGGCAGCGACTGCCGGATGGAGTCGGCGTACCACGGCCATTGGCCGGGATAGGCGCGGCGGCCGGGGCCGGAAACCGGCGG
>NZ_JVEL01000447.1:0-949 GCF_001076875.1 Serratia sp. 506_PEND | reverse complement strand
GTGATCCAGGAACACATTGACGCCGGTATTTCACTGTGTGACGCGGTGAATTTTATCGTGGAGAAATATGACCTGGTGCGTACTGACCGTCGTGGCTTCAGCGCAGAAACACAATCGCCACTTATCAGCAGTATCGATATACTTCGCGCCCATCGTGCCACCGGGCTGATGAAACGTAGCGGTTACAGAGCCATCACCGATATCACTACCGGGCAATATTCACTGGAGTCCGGGCAATGAAAGTTAGCCTGAACATTGAAGCTGACGCCATCAGCGTACTGGCCCTCAACATGGGCCGCATCGCCGTTGATATCGACGGGATCACGTTGTCCGAACTGATCACGGCACTGAACCAGAACGGCAGCACGTTGCGGATCGCCGACGAACCGAGTGAAGTCATCATTGAAAGCCCGCTACCGCCTTTTACCTCATTGCCCGGACTATGCTGCAGTACCGCGCACATCACGGCTGAAGACAATTCACTGCTGTATACGCTGTCGCATCAGGATACCGATTTTGGCGAGTCCGAATGGCTGCATTACACAGGCTCTGGCTATCTGCTTCGTCTGGGGGCGTGGTCGTTTCCGGTATTGCGGTTAAAACGCCTCGGCCTGTCGAAAGCCTGTCGGCGGTTAGTCATGACGCTCATTCGTCGCTACTCCGTTGGTATCCTTCACCTCGACGCCTTTGGTGAAATACTCCCGGACGTTGAAACCTTCGACTGGTAACCCCCTCTGCTTACTGCGAGGCATTCCCATGCTGGCATTAACCACCTATCCCGACATTCTGATTGACTGGCTGCAGGACATTCGCAATCTCCGTCATCTGCAACACGCCAGAACAAATTAGCCACCGAACCCTACTCATCACACATATAAGCGCCAGCCCTCACCGTCTGGCGCTTTGCTTTATATAAAGGAAAGAAATGATGTCAGAACTTACCCTCACA
>NZ_JVEL01000446.1:0-26184 GCF_001076875.1 Serratia sp. 506_PEND | reverse complement strand
CCCGCCGGGGTCGGCCGCCCTTCCTCACGAAGCCTTGCCTTCATCACTGTTTTCTCCCGCGCTCCATGCTCTAATCGGCAGACAATAACCAGACCGGAAATCCGGCGTTCGCCCTTTGTTGTCTCTGGATTAGTGGCTGCCATGTATGAATTTAACCAGGTGCTGTTGCTGTTGCAGCAGATGTGCGTCTATCTCGTTATCGCCTATCTGCTGAGCAAAACCCCGCTGTTTATCCCGCTGATGCAGGTGACCATTCGCCTGCCGCACAAGCTGCTGTGCTACGTGATCTTCTCGGTGTTTTGCATCATGGGCACCTATTTCGGGCTGCACATTCAGGATTCGATCGCCAATACTCGCGCGATAGGCGCGGTCCTGGGCGGCCTGCTGGGCGGGCCGTCGGTGGGCTTTCTGGTCGGGCTGACCGGCGGCCTGCACCGGTATACGCTCGGCGGCATGACCGACGTGGCCTGCGCGATCTCCACGGTGTCCGAGGGGCTGGTCGGCGGCATCGTGCACAGCATCGCCATGCGCCGGGGGCGCATCGAGCTGCTGTTCAATCCGCTGTTCGTCGGCGGCGTGGCGCTGGTGGCGGAAGTGCTGCAGATGGCGATCATTCTGGCGGTGGCGCGCCCTTATAACGAGGCGTTGCAGCTGGTGGAACACATCGCGCTGCCGATGATGATCGCCAATACCGTCGGCGCGGCGATGTTTATGCAAATCCTGCTGGATCGGCGCGCGATGTTCGAGAAATACACCAGCGCTTTCTCTTCCAAAGCGCTGAAGATCGCCGAGCGCACCGAGGGCATCCTGCGGCAGGGCTTCGATCAGGAAAACAGCATGAAGGTTGCTCGGGTGATTTATCAGGAACTGGGCATCGGCGCGGTGGCGATCACCGATCGCGACAAGCTGCTGGCGTTTATCGGCATCGGCGACGATCACCACCTGCCGGGCACGCCGATCGCCTCGGTGCATTCGCATCGCGCCATCGACAACAACGAGGTGGTGTACGCCGACGGCAATCAGCTCTCTTACTGCTGCTCGATCAATCCGGCCTGCAAGCTGGGATCGACGCTGGTGATCCCGCTGCGCGGCGAAAACCAGCGGGTCATCGGCACCATCAAGCTGTATGAACCGAAAAGCCAGCTGTTCAGCACCATCAACCGCACGCTGGGCGAAGGCATCGCCAGCCTGCTGTCGGCGCAGATCATGGCCGGACAGTACGAGCGCCACAAGCAACTGCTGGCGCAGTCGGAGATCAAGCTGCTGCATGCGCAGGTCAATCCGCATTTCCTGTTCAATGCCCTGAATACCCTGGTAGCGGTGATCCGCCGCGATGGCGAGCGCGCCTGCGATCTGGTGCAGTCCCTCTCGACCTTCTTTCGTAAAAACCTCAAACGCTCGGATGACGAAGTCAGCCTGGCGGACGAAATTGAACATGTGAACGCCTACCTGCAGATAGAGAAAGCGCGCTTCGCCGATCGGCTGGAGATCGCGGTATCGTTGCCGGAGGCGCTGTTGGCGGCGCGGCTGCCGGCGTTTTCGCTGCAGCCGATCGTCGAGAATGCCATCAAGCATGGCACCTCGCATCTGTTGGGCGTGGGCCGCATCGAAATCGGCGCCTGCTGCGAAGGCGAACATCTGCTATTGCAGGTGACGGACAACGCCGGGCTGTTCCAGCCGAAGCCGAACTGCAGCGGGCTGGGGATGAACCTGGTGGATAAGCGCATTCGCGTGCGCTACGGCGAAGGCTATGGCGTGCGGGTGGATTGCCGGCCGGACGCCTATACCCGCATTACGCTCAATGTTCCCATGGAGAGGGCCGCCTGATGTTAAACGCACTGATTGTTGACGATGAGCCTTCCGCGCGCGACAACCTCCGCCATCTGCTGGAGGCCGAAGCGGGGATCACGATCATCGGCGAATGCGCCAACGCCATCGAAGCCATCAGCCAGATCCACCGGCTGCAGCCGGACGTGGTGTTTCTCGATATTCAAATGCCGCGTATCAGCGGGCTGGAAATGGTCGGCATGCTGGATCCCAATCGGATGCCGCACATCGTGTTTCTGACCGCCTACGACGAATACGCGGTGCAGGCGTTCGAGGAGCACGCCTTCGACTATCTGCTGAAGCCGGCGGAGCCGAAGCGGCTGAGCAAGACGCTGCAACGCCTGCGGCAGCGCAGTGCGCCGCAGGACGTGACGGCGCTGGATGAGAGCGCCGGTTACCTGAAATACATTCCCTGCACCGGCCACAGTCGCATCTATCTGCTGCGGTTTGACGAGGTGTTGGCGATCCGTTCCAAACTGAGCGGGGTATTCGTGGTGCGCAGCGACGGCATGGAGTGTTTCACCGAACTGACGCTGCGCACGCTGGAAAGCCGTACGCCGCTGGTGCGCTGCCATCGGCAGTATTTGGTCAACCTGGAGCAGGTGCGCGAGATCCGCTTCGAAGAGGGCGGCGCGGCGGAGATGATCATGTCCGCCGGCGATCCGGTGCCGGTCAGCCGGCGCTATTTGAAAGCGCTGAAGGAGCAACTGGGGCTGCGGGGGTGACTATACGGGTGGCCACCGGCGGCGGGTATGCACGATGGCCAATATGATGACGCGCTGATCCGCCCATTCATAGACCAGCAGATAGGACGGAGAGATGACCAACTCGCGCGTGCCGGCTATCCGACCCGTTTTTCCGCTGGCGGGATGATGCACGAGGCGTGCCGCCGCGTCAGCGATTTTTACATCATTTTCCGCGGCGGCGGCCGGGTTTTTAAGTTCCAACCATTCATAAATCGCCAGACGATCGGCGATGGCGGGTTCCGTCCATATCAGTTTCACAAAAGTCCTTTTGTGTTTTATTGCTTTGCCTTAGCTCTGCGTTCGGCGAAATAAGCGGCCACCTCTTCATCGTCGGCGAACTTGCCTTCACGCAACGCCTTGCGGCTCACCTCGACCTTTTCCTTTAACCACTGGTCGTATTCTTCCTGCTGCGCCTGGCGGCTGACAAACTCGCGCATGAAATCGCGCAGCAGTTGTGAAGCCGTGCGGTCGGCGGCCTTTGCCGCGCTGGCGAAAGCGGTTTTTAACTCTTCATCCACGCGGATTACCACGGTAGATTCAGACATGGTATTTACCTCGTATATACAGCGTAATATTCACTATAACACCGCTGCTTTATTGTTCAAGCAAGGACGGTCGGAGGCTGTGGCGTTAAGCGCAATCTGAATTCATCAGGCTCCGACGGCGCCCTTTTTGTTTGTCCTTGACGGGGTTACGCGGCGCTTATAGCTTTATTGCATCAACAGGCGCGTTTTGCGCCGCGTCAGCGTCAAAGGAATCGAAAATGAGTGAACCACGGATTATCGCCAAGGCGATGAAAGACGGAAAACCGGAACAGGATCTGGTGATTTTGCCGGCGTTGGCCAACCGCCACGGGCTGATCACCGGGGCAACCGGCACCGGCAAGACGGTGACGCTGCAGAAAATGGCCGAGCAGTTCTCGCGCATCGGCGTGCCGGTGTTCCTGTCGGACGTGAAGGGCGATCTGTCCGGGATTGGCGCTGAGGGCGCGCCTTCAGAGAAACTGCAGGCGCGTCTGGCGGCGATTGGCGTCACCGACTGGCAGCCGCAGGCCTGCACCATTATCCCGTGGGATATTTACGGCGAAAAGGGCCACCCGATCCGCGCCACGATTTCCGATCTCGGGCCGCTGCTGTTGGGGCGACTATTGGATCTGAACGAGGTGCAAAGCGGCGTGCTGCAGCTGGTGTTCAAAATCGCCGATGACAACGCGCTGCTGCTGTTGGACATGAAAGACCTGCGCGCCATGGTGCAGTTCGTCGGCGATCACGCCAAACAATTCCAGACTCAGTACGGCAACATCTCTGCTGCGTCGATCGGCGCCATCCAGCGCGGGTTGCTGACGCTGGAAGAGCAGGGCGCCAACCAGTTCTTCGGCGAGCCGATGCTGGACATCAACGATCTGATGAAAACCGACGCCAACGGTCATGGCGTGATCAACCTGCTGGCGGCGGACAAGCTGATCAATCAGCCGAAGCTGTATTCAGTGTTCCTGCTGTGGCTGCTGGCCGAGCTGTTTGAACATCTGCCGGAAGTGGGCGACCCTGAACAGCCGAAGCTGGTGTTCTTCTTCGATGAAGCGCACCTGCTGTTCAACGACGCGCCGGCGGCGCTGTTGACCAAGATCGAACAGGTGGTGCGCCTGATCCGCTCCAAAGGCGTCGGCATTTACTTCGTCACCCAGAACCCGCTGGATATCCCGGACAGCGTGCTGGGCCAGTTGGGCAACCGCGTACAGCATGCGCTGCGCGCCTTCACGCCGCGCGATCAGAAGGCGGTGAAAACGGCGGCGCAAACCCTGCGCGCCAATCCGGCCTTCGATGCCGAAACGGCGATCACCGAGCTGGGCGTGGGCGAAGCGCTGGTGTCATTCCTCGACGAGAAGGGCCGGCCGAACGTGGTGGAGCGGGCGATGGTCATCGCGCCGGAATCCAAGATGGGCATGCTCGGCGCGGAAGGACTGAACAGCGCGATCAACAAGTCGCCGCTGTATGGCCGCTATGAAGACATGATTGACCGCGAGTCCGCCTACGAGAAGCTGTCGTCGGGCGGTTTCGCCACCGTCGGCACTGCGCAGCAGGGGCAGCAACCGCAGGCGCAAGCTCAGCAACAGACGGGCGGCGGCCTGATGGACGGTTTGAACGAACTGCTGTTCGGTTCCACCGGCCCGCGCGGCGGCAAACGCGACGGCATCGTCCAGACCGCCGCCAAGAGCATGGCGCGCGATCTCGGCCGCCAGATCCTGCGTGGCGTGCTGGGCTCGATCACCGGCGGCCGAAAAAAGTAAGCGGAAATTATCGTCGGCAGCGGCGGGTTAAATCAGTACACTGTGGCGGCATTTTTCTCTGCCGGACCTAACATGCTGCTGCTGATCGATAACTACGACTCCTTTACCTATAACCTTTACCAGTACTTCTGCGAATTGGGCGCCGAGGTGATGGTGAAGCGCAACGATGAGCTGCAGCTGACCGATATCGAGCGGCTGGCGCCGCAGCATCTGGTGATTTCCCCTGGCCCCTGCACCCCGAACGAAGCGGGCATCTCGCTGGCCGCCATTCGTCATTTCGCCGGCAAGCTGCCGATCCTCGGCGTGTGCCTGGGGCATCAGGCGCTGGGGCAGGCGTTCGGCGCCGAAGTGGTGCGCGCCCGCGCGGTGATGCACGGCAAAACTTCGGCCATTCGCCATCTGGGCGTCGGCGTGTTTCGCGGCCTGAACGATCCGCTGACCGTGACCCGCTATCACTCGCTGGTGCTGAAAGCCGATACGCTGCCGGACTGTTTTGAAGTGACCGCCTGGAGCGAACGCGACGGCGTGCGCGACGAGATCATGGGCATCCGCCACCGCACGCTGGCGTTGGAAGGCGTGCAGTTCCATCCGGAAAGCGTGCTCAGCGAGCAGGGCCATCAGCTGCTGGATAACTTCCTCAACCGTTAATCCCGATGCGTTTTTTTCGCTCGTCAGGCGTTTTGCGTTTGCGCTTGATTGGTTTTTTATGCATATTTCGTGATTATGTTTTCAATCTAATATTACGATAGCGCTGAAAAACCTTCAGGGTGGAGCCGAAAATGACTGAAAAATCCGCAGTGAGCCGCAGCACCTTTGACCAGGTGATCCTGCCTGTTTATGCACCGGCCCAGTTTGTGCCGGTGCGCGGCCAAGGCAGCCGAGTCTGGGATCAGCAGGGAAAAGAGTACATCGATTTTTCCGGCGGCATCGCGGTGACAGCGCTGGGGCACTGCCATCCGGCGCTGGTCGAGGCGCTCAAACGCCAGGGCGAAACCCTGTGGCATACCAGCAATGTCTTCACTAATGAACCGGCGCTGCGCCTGGCGAGCAAACTGATCGACGCCACCTTCGCCGACCGGGTGTTCTTCGCCAACTCCGGCGCAGAGGCCAACGAAGCGGCGTTCAAACTGGCGCGTCATTACGCTATCACCCGCCACAGCCCGTACAAAACCAAAATCATCGCCTTCTATAACGCGTTTCACGGCCGCACGCTGTTCACCGTGTCGGTGGGCGGGCAGGCCAAATATTCCGACGGGTTCGGGCCGAAGCCGGCCGACATCGTGCACGTGCCGTTCAACGATCTGGCGGCGGTGAAAGCGGTGATGGACGACCATACCTGCGCGGTGGTAATGGAGCCGATTCAGGGCGAGGGCGGCATTACGCCGGTCGACGCCGGCTTCCTCAAAGGCGTGCGCGAGCTGTGCGACCAGCATCAGGCGCTGCTGGTGTTCGACGAAGTGCAAAGCGGCATGGGGCGCAGCGGCAAACTGTTCGCCTATATGCATTATGGCGTGACGCCGGACATTCTCACCACCGCCAAGGCGTTGGGCGGCGGTTTCCCGGTCAGCGCCATGCTGACCACCGAAGAGATTGCGTCGGTGATGCAGGTGGGCACTCACGGCACCACCTACGGCGGCAACCCGCTGGCCTGCGCGGTGGCGGAGGCGGCGTTGGATGTGATCAATACGCCGGAAGTGCTGAGCGGCATCGAACAGCGCCACGCGCTGTATGTGCAGGCTTTGCAGGATATCGGCGATAAATACGGTATTTTCACCGCCATTCGCGGCATGGGGTTACTGATCGGCGCCGAACTGACGCCGCATTATCACGGCAAAGCGCGCGATTTCCTCACCGCCGCCGCCGCGCGTGGGCTGATGATCCTCAACGCCGGGCCGAACGTGATCCGTTTCGCGCCGTCGCTGGTGGTGGAGCTGCAGGATATCGAGGCCGGCATGGCGCTGTTCGAGCTGGCGGTGCAGGATGTGATCAACGCCTGAAGCCCGTGCGGCGCATAACGGGGCGCGGCATGCCGCGCCCTTATTGATCGCGCAGTTTGCGCTTGAGCCAGATGCCGTGGTGCGGGCGCTGGCGCCAGGCCAGCGACGAAATGGTATGCATCACGTTCAGGTGCGACAGGATGCGCCGCAAATGACGTTCCATCTCGGTGACGGGCATCTCCGGATGCAGATCCGGCGGCTGCATGATGCCGCTGTTGCCGCTGCTCGGGCCGTCGTATTCCAACCGCTGCTGGCAGCTTTGCAGCGCGATTTCACAGGTTTGCAGATAGGCTTCCGCCAGTTTCGGCGTCAGCATGTAGTGCTCGCGCGCCAGAATGGTCATGGCGTTCAGGTGTTCGACGATGAACTGGCTATGAGTGACCCACAGCCGCATGTCCGCCAGATAATTCGACGCGAACCCCGGCTCCTGCATCGCCTGATTGAGCGAGGTGAACAGCGCGTTGTGCGCCTGGTTGACCTGCATGCGGGTATAGGCCAATGCGGTGGCGTCCGGTTCCGGTTGCTTCAGCATCAGCCGCAGCGCGGTTTGATCGTGTTCCAGCGCCTGATGGGCATTCTTGCGTAGCAGCCCGCTTTGCCACTGCGGCCACAGCCAAATGGTGCCGCCGAACGCCAGCACGCAGCCTATCAGCGTATCGATCAGGCGCGGTACCAGAAAATGCGAGCCGTTCAGCGCCAGCAGCTGCAGGGTGTAAACCGCCGTGACCGTAAAGCCAATCACCGACAGCCCGTAGTTCTTGCGCGAAACCAGGTAGGCCAGCAGGGTGATCACCAGCATGATGCTCAGCGTTTCTCCCTCCGGCAACTGCAGCTGCAGCAGCCCGGCCGCCAGCAACAGTCCGGCAATCGTGCCCAGCGCACGGTGCTGAATACGCACCCGGGTGGCGTTATACCCGTTTTGGCTCACCAGCATGATGGTGAGCAGGATCCAGTATGGCTTCGGCAGGTTGAAGACCGCACCCAGGCTGCTGCCGACCGCCAGCGTCACCCCCAGCCGCGCGGCGTTGCGCAGGGCGGTGGATTTGAACGACAGATAGCTGGCCAGCGCCGGCCAAAACGGCAGGCGGTGCTGGCCGGGCATCAGGTCGCGGCGGTACAGCGGATGCTGGGTGCGCAGCAGGCGGGCGATGCGGCTGAAGTGGTAATAACAAAACTGGCCGACCGGGTTATCGGGATGCTGCGCCGCCATTTTTTCCAGCGCCGCCAGTTCGTGGCTCATGGAGAAGCGCTTCGAATGCTGATGGTAGAGGATATCGTGCGCCACCACGCGCAGCCGGCCGGCGATCACCAGTGCATTGCGGCGAATGATCGCTTCGGCCTGGCTCTGCTCCACCAGTTTTTGCACTTCCTCCGGCAAATGCAGGCTGACGGTGATGTGCTCCTGCAGATCCATCGCCACCTGAAAGGCGCGCTGCAGGCGCTTTTGTTCGAGGTTGTTGGCGTGCGGCAGGAAATTGAGCTGTTGGTACAAAAGGCTGATCAGATCCATCACCTTTTGTTGGCGCACCAGCAGCGGCGGCAGTGCGGTTTGCGGATCGGTGTGCTGGGTCAGAAGTGAGTATTTGGCTTCGAAATAGTCCGCCAGCTCCAGGTAGAGCTGGCTCAGCGTCTCGCGCATCGGCTGCTCTTTCCACAGCTTGAACCAGAACCAGGTGAATAAGCCGTACCAGACGGTGCCGATCGCGTACAGCAGCGGCGCCTGCCAGAGAGGCACCGTGCCGGCCGTGCTGAGAGCGAAAATGGCGGCCACCAGCGCCGCCGGCAATAGCCGGGCGTGCAGCGGGCTGATTTCACCGGTGACGCCGAGCAGCAGCGCCAGGCCCAGCATCAGCGCCGGCAGCGGTACGTGCCACAGCAGCGCCTGTTGCAACAGCACGCTGCTGAAGGCGAACAGCGAGCCGCCGACGATCAGCCGTTTAAAGAAGCGCTTATGCGGCGTGTCCAGACCGGCGATATTGCAGCAGGCGGGCACCAGAGAGAACATCAGGCCGAGCTGCAGCTGGCCTATCAGCAGGCCGAACAGCACCGGCAGGCACAACACCAGCGTTTGTCGCAGTGCGTAGTTGATTTCCGGGTGGTAGATCAGGCGGCGCCACATGGCAGAGAGCAGATAAAAAAACGGCGCAGATTGCGCCGTTTCTTCGGAGATTAACGGGTGCCGTAGACGACAATGGTTTTGCCGTGGGCGGAAATCAGGTTTTGATCTTCCAGCATTTTCAGAATACGGCCAACGGTTTCACGCGAGCAGCCGACGATCTGGCCGATCTCCTGACGGGTGATCTTGATCTGCATGCCGTCCGGGTGAGTCATGGCGTCGGGTTGCTTCGCCAGATTCAGCAGGGTTTGCGCGATGCGGCCGGTCACGTCCAGGAAGGCGAGGTTGCCCACTTTTTCGGAGGTGACCTGCAGGCGGCTCGCCATTTGGGCGGACAGACGCATCAGGATGTCCGGGTTCACCTGGATCAGTTGGCGGAATTTCTTGTAGGAAATTTCGGCCACTTCACAGGCGGTTTTCGCGCGAACCCAGGCGCTGCGCTCCTGGCCTTCTTCGAACAATCCGAGCTCGCCGATGAAATCCCCCTGGTTGAGGTAGGACAGGATCATCTCTTTACCTTCTTCATCCTTGATCAGCACCGCGACGGAGCCTTTCACGATGTAGTAAAGCGTTTCGGCCTTTTCACCTTGGTGAATCAGCGTACTCTTCGATGGATATTTGTGGATATGGCAATGAGACAGGAACCATTCGAGAGTAGGGTCTGTTTGCGGTTTGCCGAGAACCATTCGCTGTTATCCTCTGTTGTTATCGCTGCCTTGTGTCACAGGGGTCAGAGTTCCCTGTAAAACCCGCCTGTAGCCGCAGTCATGAGCGAGGGCTACCGGCAAGTTTTGAGGCGTGTCATAAAAATACGCTGTCGCTCTAGCATATTAACTTGCCGTAAGCGCTGCAAGCTACATTCTGTTAACATACCGGTAAAGGAGCCTTTCTCTGGGCGTTTCCCTGAAATACAGTGTCCCGGAAAGATTTATTGCGGCTCTGTTTGTAGCACAGAGTAAGGCGGGTGTCTCGTGTTGTCTCGCTTCAGCATGATTAGCATCAGGTTACGTTGCCTGTTTCTATGCGAAAGCGTACTCTGATTTTAAGAAATCAACCGGAGTGACCAGAATGCAGGCAAGAGTTAAATGGGTGGAAGGGTTAACGTTTTTGGGTGAATCGGCCTCCGGCCATCAGGTGCTGATGGACGGCAACGCCGGTGATAAAGCGCCCAGCCCGATGGAGATGGTGCTGATGTCGGTGGGCGGCTGCAGCGCGATCGACGTGGTCTCCATCCTGCAAAAAGGGCGCAACGACGTGCGCGACTGCGAGGTGAAGCTGACCTCCGAGCGCCGCGAAGAAGCCCCGCGCTTGTTCACCCATATCAACCTGCACTTCATCGTTACCGGCCAGGATCTGACCGACAAAATCGTCGAGCGAGCGGTGAACCTGTCGGCGGAGAAGTACTGCTCGGTGGCGCTGATGCTCAACAAGGCCGCCACGGTGACCCACAGCTTCGAGATCCGCCAGCCGGCGTAATCGAGACGGAGCGCGGCTCGGCGCCGCGCTCAACGCGCTTATTCGATTTTCTTGCCTTCCAGCAGCCGCTGCACCAGCGGCGCCATGATCAGCTCCATCGCCAGCCCCATTTTGCCGCCCGGCACCACTAACGTATTGATGTGCGAGATAAACGAGCCCTGCAGCATCGCCAGCAAGTAGGGGAAGTCGATCTGGTCCAGGCCGCGGAAGTGGATCACCACGAAGCTTTCATCCAGTGAGGGAATGGCCTTGGCGGCGAACGGGTTGGAGGTGTCCACCGTCGGCACGCGCTGGAAGTTGATGTGGGTGCGCGAGAATTGCGGCGTAATGTAGTTGATGTAGTCTTCCATCGAGCGCACCACCGAATCCATCACCGCTTCGCGGGAGTGGCCGCGTTCGCCGGTATCGCGGATCAGCTTCTGGATCCACTCCAGGTTGACGATCGGCACCACGCCGACCAGCAGATCGACGTGTTTGGCCACGTCATGGTGCTCGGTGACCACGCCGCCGTGCAGCCCCTCGTAGAACAGCACGTCGGTCGGCGCCGGCAGCGGCTCCCACGGGGTGAAGGTGCCCGGCACCTGATTGTAGGGCACCGCTTCGTCGTAGGTGTGCAGGTACTTGCGCGAACGGCCGGTGCCGTTTTTGCCGTACTCGATAAAGCTCTGCTGCAGCAGGCCGAAGTCGTTGGCCTCGGGGCCGAAATAGCTGATGTGTCTGCCCAGATCGCGCGCCTTGCGGATCGCCGCGTCCATTTCCGGCCGGGTATAGCGGTGGAAGCTGTCGCCCTCCAGCTCGGCGGCGCGAATGTTGAGCTGCTGGAAGATTTTGCGGAACGCCACGCTGGTGGTGGTGGTGCCGGCGCCGCTGGAACCGGTCACCGCGATAACGGGATGTTTGGCAGACATGGTGGTTGTCACTCCGTGTTGAATGCGCCGGCGTCAGGGGATTATTGTGGCTCTTGTTGACGCTCTCTATGTCAGGAAAAAATGGCGCGCGCTGGTTTGCAATGTCCCATTGTTACCTGATTTTTTCCGTCAGTCATAGAACCGGGCGCCACTAAATTTCTTCCTGCCCGGCGCGGAACTGGCCGCGCGGCATGATGTTGACGCTCTCGTGCAGTTCCGACCACACCAGCACCACTTCGCCGTTTTTCAGCTGGCGGCGCACGTCCTCCACCTTCTGCTCCAGCGATCGTTCGTGCTCACCGTAATCGGTGCCTTCGCGCAGCACAAAGGATTCGATCAGGCTGTTCAGGGTGTCGGTTGCCAGTTCTTGCCAGGGAATAATCACGTCGGAATGTCCAGATAAGGGGAAAGCCAGGCCGGAATGCGATGCTCCAGCCACATGTGCGGTTTTTTCAGCGTGCCGCCGACGAAGCCGACGTGGCCGCCGAACTCAGTCAGCTGATATTCGATATTGCGCGGCAGGCCGGCGACGTCGGGGATCACCTCAGGGGTCATGAAAGGGTCGTCCTTCGCATGGATGATCAGCAGCGGCGTCTGGATGGACGGCAACAGCGGCAGGGCGCTGCAGCGGCGATAATAGTCGGTGGCGTCGCTGAAGCCGTGAATGCGCGAGGTGATGGCATCGTCGAACTCGCGGATGCGCCGCAAACCGTTCAGCTGTGACAGCTTGAGCGGCAGGGTGTCCGGATAGTGCAACAGCTTGCGGGTGGCGTTTTGTTTCAGCTGCCCCAGCAGGTAGCGCTGATAAACGCGGGAGAAGCCTTGCTCCATGCGGTAGGCGCAGGGTTCCAGCATCAGCGGCGCCGAGACCACCACCGCCGCCTGCAGCAGGCTGTCGGCGCCTTGCTGCGCCAGATAGCAGGCCAGCATGTTGCCGCCGAGCGAAACGCCTACCGCCGCGGTTGGCACTTCGCCGTAGCGGTCGCGCAGCCAGCGCAGAAAGAAGCGCGCGTCTTCGGTTTCGCCGGAGTGATAGATGCGCTGTTTGCGGTTGGGCACGCCGCTGCAGCCGCGAAAGTGCATCACCACGCCCAGCCAGCCGCGATCGCGCCAGGCGTTGAGCAGGCCATGCGCGTAGGGGCTGTAGAAGCTGCCCTCCAGGCCGTGGAACAGCACCGCGCGCGGTTTGTCGCGCGCCTGCGCCGGATCCTCGCTCCAGGCGAGATCGACGAAATCGCCGTCGGGCAATTCCAGCCGTTGCCAATGCGGTTTCAATAACACGCGGCGGCGCACCAGCCGCGGCAACAGCGTTTGCAGGTGCGGGTTACTGGCCCCGGTCAGAGGGCGAAAGGTGTTAGGCATAGGCTGAGTAAAATGTTGTGGGCGGCTATTGTGAGATCCCTAGCGCACTGTTAGCTTCAATACCAAGAATTAACAATGATACTGCAAAAAAGCGCCTTGGGTGAGGAGCACCCGTGCCATGGAACCGAGTTTATTCCTTTCGATGCTGGGCTTCCTGTGGGTCGCGGCCATCACGCCTGGCCCCAATAATCTGCTGCTGACCACCTCCGGCGCTAACTTCGGCTTTATGCGATCGCTGTGGCTGATGGTCGGCATCATGCTCGGCATGCAAAGCATTTTGCTGCTGGTGGCGTTCGGCGTCGGCAGCCTGATCCTGATCTACCCGTCGCTGCACCTGATCCTGAAAATCCTCGGCAGTTTGTACCTGCTGTGGCTGGCGTGGAAAGTCGCCACCGCCGCCTATGAAAAGCTGGAAACCGACGTGGCGCCGCCGCAGCCGGTGCGGCTGTATCAGGGCTGGCTGCTGCAGTTCCTCAACCCGAAAGCCTGGCTGATGGCGCTGGGCGCGGTGGCGAGCTTCAGCCTGGCGGGCGATAAGTACAACGGTTCCATTGCGGCGATCGCGCTGGGCATTGTGGCGGTGAACATCGTCGCCGGCATTATCTGGCTGGCGTTCGGCACCCTGATCGGCCGCCTGCTGCGCAGCAAAAAGGCCTGGGTTATCTTCAACGTTTCCATGGGGCTGCTGACGGCAGCCTGCGTATTACTGATTTGGCATTAAGGAGCGGAACGATGGCGGAAAACTATTATCACGTGGTCGCCTTTACCGGCGAAGGGTTGCGCGGCAACCCGGCCGGGGTTTGTCTGCTGACGCAGCCGCTGCCGGCGGAGCGGCTGCAGGCGATCGCCAACGAGATCGGCCTGCCGGAAACCAGCTTTGTCTGGGATGACGGCGATATGACCGCCATCCGCTGGTTTACTCCGGAACGCGAGGTCGATCTTTGCGGCCACGGCACCCTGGCGGCGGCGCATGTGATGTTCAGCGCGGTTAACCCGGCGCTGCGAGATATTCGCTTCCGTTCGGCCGGCGGCGAGCTGCTCGTCAAGCGCGATGCGCAGGACGGGGAGCGGCTGGTACTTGATTTCCCCGCCCGGCCGCCGCAGAAAGTCGCCGAACCGGCAGGCCTCGCGGCGCTGTTGGGCGTGCAGCCGCAGGAAGTGTGGCAGGCGAAAGCGCTGCTGGTGGTGCTTGAACATGAGGCGCAGGTGCGCGCGCTGCGGCCGGACATTTCCGCGTTGATCGCGCTGGCCGGGCGTGCGGTCATCGTCACCGCGCCCGGTGACACCGTGGACTTCGTTTCGCGCTATTTCACGCTCGACGGCGGTGAGGATCCGGTCACCGGCTCCGCGCACTGCACGTTGATGCCTTACTGGACGGCGCGTCTCGGCCGCCATCGGTTGCACGCCCGGCAGATTTCGGCGCGCGGCGGCGAGCTGTTCTGCGAACTGCAAGGGGACCGCACGCTGCTGGGCGGCTACGCTCACGTGTTCTTGCGCGGGTCGATCGCGCTGTGATCCGCTTTAATATTACCTAAGGTAATAAAGAAGACTTTTTTATTCTTTTATCGCCCGTCATCGCTCAGATAAAACTGTCAGCAACTGAACAGATTTTTATCAACGGAGCGCAACATGGCGGGCAAACTCTTTTCTTTACGTAACGCGGCGCTGCTGGCGTTGTCGCTCAGCGCGGCCAGCGCCTACGCGGTGGACGTGACCGTGGCGTACCAGACGTCGGCGGAGCCGGCCAAGGTGGCGCAGGCGGAAAACAGCTTCGCCAAACAGTCCGGCGCGACCGTCGACTGGCGTAAGTTCGACAGCGGTTCCAGCGTGCTGCGCGCGCTGGCCTCCGGCGACGTGCAGATCGGCAATATCGGCTCCAGCCCGCTGGCGGTGGCCGCCAGNCAAAAACTCCCCATCGAAGTGTTCCTCATCGCCTCGCAGCTCGGCAGCTCCGAAGCGCTGGTGGTGAAAAATGACATCAAAAGCCCGCAGGATCTGATCGGCAAGCGCATTGCGGTGCCGTTTATTTCCACCACCCATTACAGCCTGCTGGCCTCGCTCAAACATTGGGGCATCAAGCCTGAACAGGTGAAGATCCTCAATCTGCAGCCGCCGGCCATCGCCGCCGCCTGGCAGCGCGGCGACATCGACGGCGCTTATGTCTGGGCGCCAGTGGTCAACGAACTGGCCAAACAGGGCAAGGTGCTGACCGACTCCGCGCAGGTGGGCGAATGGGGTTCACCGACGCTGGACGTGTGGGTGGTGCGCAAAGACTTCGCCGAGAAACATCCCGACGTAGTGACCGCCTTTGCCGCCAGCGCCCTGCAGGCGCAAAAGGCCTACCTGGCGGCGCCGGAACAGTGGCTGAAAGATCCGAGCCATCTCAGCACGCTGGCGCGCCTGAGCGGCGTACCGGAAGCGCAGGTGCCGGAACTGGTTAAGGGGAACCGTTATCTGCCGGTGGCCGATCAGGTTGCCCAACTCGGCCAGCCGGTGGACAAGGCAATCCGCGATACCGCCGAATTCCTCAAGCAGCAGGGCAAGATCCCGCAGGTCGACAGCGACTACAGCGCTTACGTCACCGACCGTTTTGTGAAACAGGTGCAGGCTGCGCCGCAGTCGTAAGGAAGCAGGATGCTAAACGTCAATCATCTTTCAGCAGAGTATCAGGGGCGGCCCGCGCTGCGTGACGTGTCGTTCCAGATCGCCGCCGGGCAACTGGTGGTGGTGCTCGGCCCATCGGGCTGCGGCAAGACCACGCTGCTGAATTTGATCGCCGGGTTTATCGAGCCTTCAGCTGGCAGCATCACGCTGGATGGAACGCCCGTTCACGGCCCGGGGGCCGAACGGGGCGTGGTGTTCCAGCATGAGGGCTTACTGCCGTGGCGCAACGTGGTGGACAACGTCGAGTTCGGCCTGCAACTGGCCGGCATCGGCAAGGCGCAGCGCCGCCAGGTGGCGGAGCAGATGCTGCAGCGCGTGGGGCTGGCGGGCTATGAACAGCACTTCATCTGGCAGCTTTCCGGCGGCATGCGCCAACGCGTCGGCATTGCCCGCGCCCTGGCCGCCGATCCGCGTCTGCTGTTGCTGGATGAGCCATTCGGCGCGCTGGACGCGTTCACGCGCGAGCAAATGCAGGAGCTGCTGCTGACCATCTGGCGTGATACCGGCAAGCAGGTACTGCTGATCACCCACGATATCGAAGAGGCGGTGTTCCTCGCCAGCGAGCTGCTGCTGCTGTCGCCGGGGCCGGGGCAGGTGGTGGAGCGGCTGTCGCTGAACTTCGGCCAGCGCTATGCCGACGGCGAAGCCTGCCGCGCCATCAAGTCCGATCCTGAATTTATCGCGCAGCGCGAATACGTGCTGGGCAAAGTTTTCCAACAGCGCGAGGCCTTGCTATGAGCCTGCATTCCACTATGAAGGCCGCGGCCCAGCCGCAGGGCAAAGCGGTGCGCCGTTTCAGCGTGCCGCGCAACGTTTGGTTGAGCGGCGCCACGCTGTTGACGGTGCTGGCGGTGTGGTGGGGCGTGACGGCGCTGCAGCTGATCAGCCCGCTGTTTTTGCCGGCGCCGCAGCAGGTGCTGCACCAACTGATCACCATTGCCAGCCCGCAAGGCTTTATGGACGCCACGCTATGGCAGCATCTGGCGGCCAGCCTGGGGCGCATTTTGGTGGCGCTGCTGGCGGCGGTGATTATCGGCATTCCGGTGGGCATCGCCATGGGACTGAACGACACGGTGCGCGGCATCCTCGATCCGCTGATTGAGATCTATCGCCCGGTGCCGCCGCTGGCCTATCTGCCGCTGATGGTGATTTGGTTCGGCATTGGCGAGACCTCGAAAATCTTGCTGATTTATCTGGCGATCTTCGCGCCGGTGACGCTGTCCGCCGTGGCCGGCGTGCGCAGCGTGGCGCAGGTGCGGGTGCGCGCCGCCCGCGCGTTGGGCGCCACGCGCTGGCAGGTGCTGCGCTTCGTGGTGCTGCCGAGCGCGCTGCCGGAGATCCTGACCGGCATCCGCATCGGGCTGGGCGTCGGCTGGTCGACGCTGGTGGCCGCCGAACTTATCGCCGCCACGCGCGGCCTGGGATTTATGGTGCAATCCGCCGGTGAGTTTTTGGCGACCGACGTAGTGTTGGCCGGCATCGGCGTGATTGCGGTGATTGCATTTGGGTTGGAGCTGGGGCTGCGCGCCCTGCAGCGCCGATTGACCCCGTGGCATGGAGTACAGCAATGAACGAACGTCTGAATATCACCCCGCTGGGGCCTTACATCGGGGCGTTGGTGGAAAATGTCGAGTTGGCCCGGCCGTTGGGCGACGGTCAGTTTGAACAGCTCTATCATGCGCTGTTGAAGCATCAGGTGCTGTTCTTCCGCAATCAGCCGATCACGCCGCTGCAGCAGCGCGATCTGGCCGGCCGTTTCGGCGATCTGCATATCCATCCGGTCTATCCGCACGCCACCGACGTGGAAGAGATCATCGTGCTCGATACCCACGACGACAACCCGCCGGACAACGACAACTGGCACACCGACGTGACCTTTATCGAGAACCCGCCGCTGGGAGCGATCCTGGCGGCCAAGACGCTGCCTGCCACCGGCGGCGATACGCTGTGGGCCAGCGGCATCGCCGCCTATGAGGCGCTGTCGGCGCCGTTCAGAACGCTGCTCGCGGGGCTGCGCGCGGAGCATGACTTCACCAAGTCGTTCCCGGAGCACAAGCATCGCGGCAGTGAAGAGGAGCATCAGCGCTGGCAACTGGCGGTGCAGAAAAACCCGCCGCTGCTGCATCCGGTGGTGCGTACCCATCCGGTCAGCGGCCGGCAGGCGCTGTTCGTCAATGAAGGGTTCACCACGCGGATCGTCGATCTGGCGCCGAAGGAGAGCGACGCTTTGCTGAACTTCCTGTTTGCTCACATCACCAAACCGGAGTTTCAGGTGCGCTGGCGATGGCAGGAAAATGACGTGGCGATCTGGGATAACCGCGTGACGCAGCACTACGCCAACGCGGATTATCTGCCGCAGCGGCGCATCATGCACCGCGCGACCATTCTGGGGGATAGGCCTTTTTACAAAGCCTGAAGCTTAGGCGTCGAACGCCTGCGTTAACTGTTCCAGCTGTTCCTGCGCATCCAGCCAAGTCATTTCCGTCTCTTCCAGCGCGGATTTGGCCTGGCTTTGCTTTTGCAGGCGGTCGGTCAGTTCGGTCTTGCGGCTGATGTCGTACAGCGCGGGATCCGCCAACTGCTCTTCCACCGCCGCCAGCTCGGCGCCCAGTTTTTCCATCTGCTGTTCCAGCTTGGCGATCTGCTTGCGCAGCGGTTGGGTTTGCGTACGGAACTCCGCCTCGCGGCGTTTTTGATCCTTGCGCGCCTGCGCGCTGTTGCCGCCGCTCTCTTTTTCCGGTGCGTCCTGCTGGCTTTCCTGGCGCTGCAGGTCGACAAGCCACTGCTGGTAGTCGTCGAGATCGCCCTCGAAAGGCTCGACCTGGCCGTCGTGTACCAGGTACAGATCGTCGGTGGTGGAACGCAGCAGGTGACGGTCGTGCGATACCACCACCAACGCGCCTTCGAAATCGATCAGCGCCTCGGTCAGCGCCTGACGCATGTCGAGATCCAGGTGGTTGGTCGGTTCATCGAGCAGCAGCAGGTTCGGGCGCTGCCAGACGATCAGCGCCAGCACCAGCCGCGCCTTCTCGCCGCCGGAGAAACGTTCGGTCACTTCGCTGACCTTGTCGCCCTGGAAGCCGAAACCGCCCAGATAATCGCGCAACTGCTGCTCCAGCACCCTTGGGGCGATGCGGCTTAGGTGCTGCAACGGCGATTCGTCGGCGCGCAGGAATTCCAACTGATGCTGGGCGAAGTAACCCAGCTTGATGCCTTTCGCCAGACCTATCTCGCCGCTCAGCGGCTCAAGGGTGCCGGCCAGCAGTTTGATCAGCGTCGATTTACCGGCGCCGTTGCGGCCGAGCAGGCCAATGCGCGAGCCGGGCACCAGGTTCAGCTTGATTGACTTCAGGATCACTTTATCGCCATATCCGGCGCTGACTTTTTCCATGCGCAGCAGCGGGTTCGGCAGGCTTTCCGGCGGACGGAAGCTGAAGGTGAACGGGTTGTCGACGTGCGCCGGGGCGATCAGCTCCATGCGCTCCAGCATCTTGATGCGGCTCTGCGCCTGCTTGGCCTTGGAGGCCTTTGCCCGAAAACGGTCGATATAACTTTGCAGGTGCGCCACTTTTTCTTGCTGATGCTGATAAAGCGACTGTTGCTGCGCCAATTTGGTGGCGCGCTGGCGTTCGAACGACGAGTAGTTGCCGGTGTATTCGTTCAGGGTCTGCTGTTCGATATGCAGGATTTTGTCGACAATCGGATCGAGGAAGTCGCGATCGTGCGAGATCAGCACCAGCGTGCCGGGATAGTTTTTCAGCCAGCGCTCCAGCCAGATCACCGCATCGAGATCCAGGTGGTTGGTTGGTTCGTCGAGCAGCAGGAGGTCGGAACGGCACACCAGCGCCTGCGCCAGGTTAAGACGCATGCGCCAGCCGCCGGAAAAGTCGCGCACCGGGCTTTGCAGCTGTTCGTTGGAGAAGCCGAGACCGTGCAGCAGGCTGGCGGCGCGGGAGCGGATGGTCCAGGCGTCGATGGCGTCCAGCTTGCCGTGCAGGGTGGCGATGGCGTGGCCGTCGTTGCGATCGTTGGCCGCCTGCAACTCGGCTTCAAGCTGGCGAAACTCGCGGTCGCCGTCGATAACATACTCGATCGCCGGCACGTCCAGCGCCGGCGTCTCCTGGTTGACCCAGGCCAGCGCCCAGTTGCCGGGGAAGGTGAAGCTGCCGCCGTCCGCCGCGATCTCGCCCTTCAGCAGCGACAACAGCGTGGATTTGCCACAGCCGTTTTTGCCCACCAGGCCGACCTTCTGACCTGGATTAACCGTCGCCGTGGCGTTGTCCAGCAGGACGCGGATGCCGCGTCGGATTTGTAGCGAGGAGAATACAATCATAAAGCGCCGTATGTTCAGAGTATGTTAAATTATCATTAAGGTAACAGAACGCGCACCGCGCGCTGTTTTTGTCTTTGCGATGCATGGTAACGGAAAACCGCTACCCTGACGACGCTTTGGAGGGGAATGATGTCGCAGCCGCCCAAGGTCTTGCTGCTGTATGCCCATCCGGAATCTCATGACTCGGTGGCGAACCGGGTTTTGCTTCGACCGGCGCAGCAGTTGGAACATGTCACCGTGCACGATCTCTACGCGCACTATCCTGATTTTTTTATCGATATCCATCACGAACAACAGCTGCTGCGTGAGCATCAGGTCATCGTGTTTCAGCACCCTCTGTACACCTACAGCTGCCCGGCGCTGCTGAAGGAGTGGCTGGATCGCGTGCTGGCTCGCGGCTTCGCCAGCGGCGTGGGCGGCAATGCGCTGGCGGGCAAATACTGGCGCTCGGTGATCACCACCGGCGAGCCGGAAGGCGCCTACCGCACCGGCGGTTATAACCACTATCCGATGGAAGATATCCTGCGGCCGTTCGAGCTGACCGCCGGGATGTGCCATATGCACTGGTTGACGCCGTTCGTGGTCTATTGGGCGCGGCGGCAAAAGCCGGAGGTGCTGCGCAGCCACGCAGACGCCTACGGGGACTGGCTGAGCCACCCGCTGCCGCATGGAGGGCGGTGATCATGGAAGGATCGACCTTACTGACCGCCATTTTGCTGTTCCTGTTCGCCGCGGTGGTGACGGTGCCGATCGCCCGTCGTCTGGGGATTGGCGCGGTGCTGGGCTATCTGATCGCCGGCATCGCCATCGGCCCGTGGGGGTTGGGCTTCATTCGCGACGTCGACGAGATCCTGCACTTCTCCGAGTTGGGCGTGGTGTTCCTGATGTTCATCATCGGCCTGGAGCTGAATCCCAGCAAGCTGTGGGAGCTGCGGCGCTCGATTTTTGGCGCCGGCGCCGGCCAGGTGTTGATCACCGCGGCGGTGCTGGGCGCGCTGCTGTACCTGACGCACTTCGCCTGGCAGGCGGCGGTGATCGGCGGTATCGGCCTGGCGATGTCTTCCACCGCCATGGCGCTGCAGCTGATGCGCGAAAAGGGCATGAACCGCAACGAAGGCGGACAGCTGGGTTTCTCGGTGCTGCTGTTCCAGGATATGGCGGTGATCCCGGCGCTGGCGTTGATCCCCATTCTGGCCGGCGCCGGCGGCACCAGCGACGACTGGGCCAAGATCGCGCTCAAGGTGGCGGCGTTTGGCGGCATGCTGATCGGCGGCCGTTTCCTGCTGCGGCCGCTGTTCCGCTATATCGCCGCTTCCGGCGTGCGCGAGATCTTCACTGCCGCGGCGCTGTTGCTGGTGCTCGGCTCGGCGCTGTTTATGGAGACGCTTGGCCTGTCGATGGCGCTCGGCACCTTCATCGCCGGGGTGCTGTTGGCGGAGAGCGAATACCGCCACGAGCTGGAGATTTCTATCGAGCCGTTTAAAGGGCTGCTGCTGGGGCTGTTCTTTATCTCGGTGGGCATGGTGTTGAATATCGGCGTGCTCTACACCCATCTGGCCGAGGTGTTGATCGGCGTGTTGGCGCTGGTGGCGGTCAAATCCGGCGTGCTCTACGGGGTGTCGCGGCTGTTCGGCCTGCGTAGTTCGGTGCGCCTGCAGTTTGCCGGCGTGCTCAGCCAGGGCGGCGAGTTTGCCTTCGTGCTGTTTTCTGCGGCGGGCGCGCAAAAGGTGCTGCAGCCGGATCAACTCTCTTTGCTGCTGGTGGTGGTGACGCTGTCGATGATGACCACGCCGCTACTCATGCAGGCCATCGACCGCATTTTGGCGCGCCGCTACAACGCCAAAGGCGAAGACGAGGAGACGCCGTACGTAGAGGACGACGATCCGCAGGTGATCATCGTTGGCTTCGGGCGTTTCGGCCAGGTGATCGGCCGCCTGTTGATGGCCAACAAAATGCGCATTACCGTACTGGAACGCGATGTCAGCGCCGTCGGCGTGCTGCGGCGTTACGGATATCAGGTTTATTACGGCGACGCCACTGAGCTGGAGCTGTTGCGCGCGGCGGGCGCCGAAAAGGCCAAGTCGATCGTGATCACCTGCAATGAGCCGGAAGACACCATGGAGATCGTGCGGTTGTGCCAGCAGCACTTCCCGAATCTGAGCATTCTGGCGCGGGCACGCGGCCGCGTGGAGGCGCATGAGCTGCTGCAGGCGGGCGTGAAACAGTTCAGCCGCGAAACCTTCTCCAGCGCGCTGGAACTGGGGCGCAAGGCGTTGATGGAGTTGGGCATGCACCCGCATCAGGCCTTCCGCGCCCAGCAGCATTTCCGCCGCCTGGATATGCGCATGCTGCGTGAACTGATGCCGCCGCATCAGGGCGACGTGGCGCAAATTTCCCGCGTGAAAGAGGCGCGGCGCGAGCTGGAAGAGCTGTTCCATCGCGAAATGCAAAAAGAAAGTCGCCAGTTCGACGGCTGGGACGAATACGAATAAGCGGGAGCATAACGATGTCTGCAACACGTAAGAGATTTATCGCCGGGGCGGTGTGCCCGAGCTGTAGCGCCATGGATACGTTGGCGGTATGGCGGGAGGATCAGGTGGAAGTGGTGGAGTGCGTCAAGTGCGGCCACCATCAGCGCCAGACCGAACAACAGGTGGAAAAACACGTTCGCCCGCAAGAGCAGGTGATCGGCATTTTCCAGCCGAAGTAGCGTTTTTTTATCCCGGAGGGTACAGCGAGGCAGATTTCCGTTACAATCTGTCCGGAAAAGGCGCGCATCCCGATAACGGTGCGCGTCCTAGTAGCCAACGGTAGGAGATATCATGAAAGTAGCAAAAGACTTGGTGGTCAGCCTGGCTTACCAAGTACGTACAGAAGACGGTGTTTTGGTTGATGAGTCTCCGGTGAGCGCACCGCTGGACTATCTGCACGGGCATGGTTCTCTGATCGCAGGTCTGGAAAAAGCGCTCGAAGGCCACGACGTTGGCGATCGTTTTGACGTTCACGTCGGCGCGAACGACGCGTACGGCAACTACGACGAAAACCTGGTGCAGCGCGTACCGAAAGACGTCTTCATGGGCGTTGACGAACTGCAGGTCGGCATGCGTTTCCTGGCTGACACCGATCAGGGCCCGGTACCGGTTGAAATCACCGAAGTTGACGGTGACCACGTGGTGGTTGACGGCAACCACATGCTGGCCGGCCAAAACCTGAACTTCAACGTGGAAGTTGTCGCGATCCGCGAAGCGACCGCAGAAGAGCTGGCGCACGGTCACGTACACGGCGAGCACGACCATCACCACGAGCACGGTGAAGGCTGCTGCGGCGGTCATGGCCACAGCCACGATCACGACCATGGTCACGACCACGGTAAAGGCGGTTGCGGTAACGGCGGTTGCGGCTGCCACTAAGCAGAACGCAATCCCGAGACAAGAGGGCGGCCATTGGCTGCCCTTTTTTATGCGCGGCGCACCAGGCGCCGAACGGCACAACAGGACATGCCATGGCCACCATGAAAGACGTTGCGCGCCGCGCCGGCGTTTCCACGGCCACCGTCAGCCGGGTGATCAATAATACCGCCTACGTTGAACCGGTGACCCGCGAACGCGTCGAGAAAGCGATGCGCGAGTTTAACTACCACCGCAACGCCGCCGCGCTGGCGCTGGCGAAAAGAAGCGGCAATATGCTGGGGTTGCTGACCGGCAACCTCGACGATCCGTTTTTCTCGCGCCTGGCGCGGGGCGTGGAAGACATCACGCGGCAGGCCGGCGTGCGTTTGATGTTGTGCAGCGGCGGGCATCAGGCCGAACTGGAAAAAAGCGGCCTCGACTTTCTCATCAATCAGGGATGCGAAGCCATTGTGGCGCACGTCACGCGCATGGGAGAAGAGGACCTGCTGCGCTACGCCGCCCACACGCCCGCGCTGGTGCTGATCAATCGCTACCTGCCGGCCATCGCCAATCGTTGTATTTGGCTCGACAATGCCAAGGCGGCGCAGGCGGCGACCAAGCTGCTCATTCGTCAGGGGCATCGGAGAATCGCCTGCGTGACGACGGATCTGCCGATCGACGACCGCGCGCAGCGGTTAGCGGGTTACCGCCAGGCCATGGCCGCCGGCGGCATTGAGGTGCCCGGCAGCTGGATCATCAGCGTGCCCTTCAATGAAAGAGGGGGCGAACTGGCGGCCGAGCGCGTGCTGGCCAGCGACCAACGCTTCACCGCCGCAGTGACGTTCAACGACGTGATGGCCGCCGGCATGATGCGCACCTGCCACCAACGGCAAGTTCCGTTGCCTGAAGCGCTGTCGATCGTCGGTTTTGACGACATTGCCCTGGCGAAATACCTCCACCCCGCGTTGACCACCGTGCATTACCCCATAGAAAAAATGGCCCGACGTGCCGCGCGTCTGGCGCTACAAATCCACAGCGGCAGCGACGTCGCGCCGCAGAACAACCGCTTTTCGGCCGAACTTATCCTGCGAGACTCCGTCGCCGATGGTGAGAGGCCTGAGCAAAGCAAGCGCGGCGAATGAGAGGCGGTTCACATAACGCCATCTCATGAAACCGATTACATGGCCAGTGGCCTGCGCTCACATCCTCCGATTACCGAAGCCATTACGCTGTTGCAGTACCCCCTCTTCAACAGGAGCCGTATATGGATAATAAGAAAACGCTCAACCTTGGGCTGGCGACGCTGCCGATTGTGGCCATGCTGTTGCTGCTCATCATCGGCTATGGCCAGTTTGGCCTGCGCATTGAACCGCTGCTGCTGGTTTCCGCCGCCATCGCCGCCGCGTTGGCCTGGTGGCAAGGCTACCGCTGGGATGACATCATCGAGGCCATTGTGGCCAAGCTGGCTAAGGCGATGCCGGTGATCATGATCCTGATCTGCGTGGGCGGCCTGATCGGCACCTGGATGATCAGCGGCACAATCCCTTACATGGTGTATTGGGGGCTGAAGCTGATTAGCTCCCAATACATTCTGATCGCCGCGTTCTTCATCACCAGCGTGATCTCGGTGTGCACCGGCACCTCGTGGGGGGCGGCCGGCACCGTGGGCGTGGCGCTGATGGGCGTGGCCGCCGGTCTGGACGTGCCGCTGGCCGCCGCGGCCGGGGCAGTGGTGTCCGGCGCCTACTTCGGCGACAAAATTTCGCCGTTGTCCGATTCGACGAACTTCGCGGCTATCGTCGCGGATACCGATCTCTACAGCCATATCCAGCATCTGATGTACACGACGCTGCCGAGCTTCATCCTGGCCGCCGTGGTGTACCTGATCGCCGGCCACACCGGCGCGGTGGGCAGCGTGGCAACGCCGGAAAAAGTGACCGAAATCGTCAGCGCGCTTGAGGGGTTGTACCATTTCAATCTGCTGTTGATCCTGCCGCCGGTGCTGGTGCTGTGGGGCGCGGTGACCAAACGGCCGGTGATCCCCGTCATGCTGGCCGCCTGCGCGCTGGCGATCGCCATCGGCGTCGCGCTGCAGGGTTTTAGCCTGCAACAGGGGCTGAATGCGTTGATGGACGGTTTCAATCTGTCGATGTTCGCCAGCCAGGGCCATAACGTCGAAGGGATCGTCGCCGATGTGCCGCGCCTGCTGAACCGCGGCGGCATGTTCTCGATGATGAGTACGATCCTGCTGGTGTTCTGCGCCTTTTCCTTCGCCGGCGCCTTGACGCTGACCGGCGCGCTGACGGTGATCATCAGCCGGCTGCTGAAAGTGGTGCACACCACCGGTCAACTGATCGCCGCTACCGTTGCCACCACCATCCTGGTGACCGGCGCGACCAGTGACGGCAAGCTGGCGCTGCTGATCCCGGCGGAGCTGTTCAAAGGCGCCTATCGACGCATGGGGCTGGACAACAAAAACCTGTCGCGCACCGTCGAAGATGCGGGCACCGTTATCGAGCCGCTGATCCCGTGGACGGCCGCCGGTATTTACATGGCGACCACGCTGGGAGTCAGCACGCTCGATCTGCTGCCGTGGGCGATCCAATGTTATGCCGCGGTGGTGTTCGCCCTGATTTATGGGTTCACCGGCTTCGGTATCGCCAAACTTCAACCTCAGAACGACTTGCAGCGTAAGGAAGCCTGACATGACGAGTCATTTCAACGCCATCATCGATCGCCACAACACCAGCTCCGTGAAGTGGGACTTCATCGACCGCTATCTGCAACTGGATGGCAGCGAACTGTTGCCGATGTGGGTGTCCGATTTCGATTTTCCATGTCCGCCAGAGGTGCAACAGGCGCTGCATCAGCGGGTGGATCACGGCGTCTTTGGCTACAGCGAACGCGACGACGCCTACTATCAGGCGGCGATCGACTGGTTCGCCAAGCGGCACGACTTGCCGCTGCGGCGCGAGTGGTTTACGTCGATTGAAGGGGTGGTGCCCGGATTGGCGATGCTGATCCAACTGCTCAGCAAGCCGGGGGACGGCGTGGTGGTGCAGGGGCCGTATTATGGCTC
>NZ_JVEL01000445.1:0-399 GCF_001076875.1 Serratia sp. 506_PEND | reverse complement strand
TCAGGCCGTTGCGTCAGCAGTGTCGCTGGGGAGGCGCTTCATGACATTCCGGCATCCCTGGAGCCAGCGCCTGCTGGCTGCGCTGTCTGATGACCTGACGGTAAGCGCGGTGAGCGCAGACGATCCGCTGTGGGAAAAAACAGAGACCGAACTGGTGAAACTGGGTTCGCTTGCTCACAGTGAGGTGAGTCTGGATGCTGTGGCGCTTGACTGCCTGACGCTGCTGGAAACCCGTACCAAGGATATGCGCGTACTGGTGCAACTGGTGCGCTGTCTGCAGCATCCTGCAACCACCGCGTCGTGGTCTGCAGCACTGGTGCTGATGGATGACTGGCTGTCCGCCTGGTGGACGCGCGCATGGCCGGCCAGCCCGGCACAAAAGCAGCGCCTGATGGTCCA
>NZ_JVEL01000444.1:0-38350 GCF_001076875.1 Serratia sp. 506_PEND | reverse complement strand
TCAGGGCTTTTTGCTATGTGCAATACATAAAAAAGCGCAGCTACGCTGCGCGGTTTTCCCCTCCTCCTTATTCTCCGCCAGCGAGCCAGAGAAAAGGCCCCGAAGGGCCTTTGATTAGGGTGTGTTTGCTTTTTTCACTTATTATTCGATCAATGCGAGCTGCCCTGAGAGATGCCCAGCCCGGTTTGCGAACGGACAAACTGGGCCCGGAAGCGTTCCCGCTCCTGCTGTCCGGCCAGCGAGCTGTCGGTGATCGAGAACAGCCAGGTGCCGACAAAGGCCACGATCATCGAGAACAGCGCCGGATATTCATACGGATAAATCGGTTTTTCATGGCCGAGGATCTGCACCCAGATTGTCGGGCCGAGGATCATCAGAATTACCGCCGTTAACAGACCCAGCCAGCCGCCAATCATCGCGCCGCGGGTCGTCAAACGCGACCAGTACATCGACAGGATGATGATAGGGAAGTTACAGCTGGCGGCGATGGAGAAGGCCAGTCCGACCATAAAGGCGATATTCTGCTTCTCGAACAAAATCCCCAGGGCAATGGCGACCAGCCCCAATACCACGACGGTGATCTTGGAGACCTTCAGTTCATCGCGCTCAGTCGCCTTGCCGTTTTTAATCACGCTGGCGTACAGGTCATGGGACACGGCCGAGGCGCCGGCCAGCGTCAGGCCTGCGACGACTGCCAGAATGGTGGCGAACGCCACCGCCGAGATAAAGCCGAGGAAGAAGTTGCCGCCAACGGCATTGGCCAGATGCACCGCCGCCATGTTGGTGCCGCCCAGCAGCGCGCCGGTGGCGTCTTTGAACGCCGGATTGGCGCTGACCAGCAAGATGGCGCCGAAGCCGATGATAAAGGTCAGAATATAGAAGTAACCGATAAAGCCGGTGGCGTAGAACACACTCTTGCGCGCTTCCTTGGCGTCACTCACGGTGAAGAAACGCATCAGGATGTGCGGCAGACCGGCGGTGCCGAACATCAGCGCCAGGCCAAGCGACAGCGCGGAAATCGGATCGGAGACCAGCCCGCCGGGGCTCATGATGGCGATGCCTTTCGGATGCACCTTCACCGCTTCGGCGAACAGGGTATTGAAGTCGAAGTTAACCGACTTCATCACCATCAGCGCCATAAAGCTGGCGCCGGCCAGCAACAGCACCGCTTTGATGATCTGCACCCAGGTGGTGGCCAGCATGCCGCCGAACAGCACGTACAGCACCATCAGAATGCCGACCAGGATCACCGCCACGTGGTAGTTGAGCCCGAACAGCAGCTGGATCAGTTTGCCGGCGCCGACCATCTGCGCGATCAGATACAACGCCACCACCACCAACGAGCCGCAGGCCGAGAGGGTGCGGATCGGTTTCTGCTGCAGACGGTAAGAGGCGACATCGGCGAAGGTATAGCGGCCGAGATTGCGCAGGCGTTCCGCGATCAGGAACAGAATGATCGGCCAGCCGATGAGGAAGCCGATGGAGTAGATCAGGCCGTCATAGCCCGAGGTATAGACCAGTGCGGAGATGCCGAGGAACGAGGCGGCGGACATGAAGTCGCCGGCGATCGCCAGCCCGTTTTGCAGACCGGTAATGCGCCCGCCCGCAGTGTAGTAGTCCTGACGGGAACGGGTGCGTTTGGACGCCCAATAGGTGATGTAGAGCGTGGCGCCGACAAACAGGATAAACATCACGATCGCCTGGATGTTCAGCGGCTGACGATGCACCTCGCCGCCAATGGCGTCGGCGCAGGCCAGGCCCGGCAGCAACAGCAGCGCGGCGGCGGACAATAAGCGCTTCATTGTTTCACCTCGCGCAGAATCTCTGCGGTGAGGCGATCGAATTCGCCGTTGGCGCGAAACACGTAGATCCCGGTCAAGACGAAAGAGATCACGATCAGCCCGACGCCGACCGGGATCCCACGGGTGATGGTCGATCCGGCGGCGATCGGCGTGCCGAGCCATTGGGGATCGAAGGCGATCAACAAAATGAAGCCGACGTACAGCGCCAGCGTAATCAGCGAAAGCAGCCAGGCGAACCGGCCGCGTTTTCTCACCAGCTCTTTAAAGCGCGGGTTTTCTTCAATCCCTTGATAAATGGTGTCATTCATCAGAGTGTCTCCAGTCGGTATTGAGAGAGTACGCCGCGCCAGGGCCGCTCAACGGCGCGTTATCCGAATGAGCGGCCTGAAGCGGCGTAAATTATGACGGCACTTTCATTGATTGTTTTTCTTCCAACAGCTTGTCGACTACGGCCGGATCCGCCAGCGTGGAGGTATCCCCCAGGTTGCTGGTGTCGCCGGCGGCAATTTTGCGCAGGATACGCCGCATGATCTTGCCGGAGCGCGTTTTGGGCAGCGAATCTGTCCAGTGCAACACATCCGGCGTAGCGATCGGCCCTATCTCTTTGCGCACCCAGTTGCGCACTTCGGTATAGAGCTCCGGCGTCGGTTCTTCGCCGTGGTTCAGCGTGATGTAGGCGTAGATCGCCTGGCCTTTGATGTTGTGAGGAATGCCGACCACCGCCGCTTCGGCGATTTTCGGGTGCGATACCAGCGCGGACTCGATCTCGGCGGTGCCCAGACGGTGGCCGGAGACGTTCAGCACGTCGTCGACGCGGCCGGTGATCCAGTAGTAACCGTCCTCGTCGCGGCGGGCGCCGTCACCGCTGAAGTACATGCCTTTGAAGGTCGAGAAGTAAGTTTGCTCGAAGCGATCATGATCGCCGAACAGGGTGCGCGCCTGGCCCGGCCAGGAATCGACGATCACCAGGTTGCCTTCGCAGGCGCCTTCCTGCGGCGTGCCGACGTTATCGACCAGCGCCGGCTGTACGCCAAAGAACGGCCGCGTGGCGGAACCGGCCTTCAGCTCAGTGGCGCCCGGCAGCGGGGTAATCATGAAGCCGCCGGTTTCGGTTTGCCACCAGGTGTCGACGATCGGGCATCTTGCGTTGCCGATCTTGTTGTAATACCACTCCCAGGCTTCCGGGTTGATCGGTTCGCCGACCGAGCCCATGATGCGCAGCGAATCGCGTCGGGTGCCTTCGATCGCCTTGTCGCCTTCGGCCATCAACGCGCGAATGGCGGTCGGCGCGGTATACAGAATGTTGACCTGGTGTTTGTCGATCACCTGCGACAGGCGATTGACGCCCGGATAGTTAGGCACGCCTTCGAACATCAGCGTGGTGGCGCCGCAGGCCAGCGGGCCGTACAGCAGATAGCTGTGGCCGGTGACCCAGCCCACGTCGGCGGTGCACCAGTAAATGTCGCCGTCGTGGTAGTCGAACACATACTTAAAGGTCATCGCAGCGTAGACCAGGTAGCCGCCGGTGGTGTGCAGCACGCCTTTCGGCTTGCCGGTCGAACCGGAGGTGTACAGGATGAACAGCGGATCTTCGGCGTTCACTTCTTCCGGCGGGCAGTCTGCGGAGACGCCCTGGGTCAGCTCATGCCACCACAGATCGCGCCCTTCCTGCCAGTAGCCCGGTTTACCGGTGCGTTGGAACACCACGACGTTGGCCACGCTGACTACGCCGGGATTTTTCAGCGCATCGTCGACGTTCTTTTTCAGCGGCACGGCACGGCCGGCGCGCAGGCCTTCATCGGCGGTGATCACCAGCCTGGCGTTGGAGTCGATAATGCGTCCGGCGACCGCTTCCGGTGAGAAGCCGCCGAAGATCACCGAATGTACGGCGCCGATACGCGCGCAGGCCAGCATCGCGACCGCCGCTTCCGGCACCATCGGCATATAGATAGCCACCACGTCACCTTTTTTCACGCCGAGCTGTTTCAGCACGTTGGCGAACTGGCAGACGTCATGGTGCAGCTGTTTGTAAGTCACCTTTTTGGATTGGGTCGGGTCGTCGCCTTCCCAGATAATGGCGTTCTGGTCGCCGCGCTCGGCCAAATGACGATCCAGACAGTTGGCCGCCAGGTTCAACGTGCCGTCTTCAAACCAACGGATGCTGACGTGGCCCGGATCGAACGAGGTGTTTTTGACTTTGGTATAGGGTTTGATCCAGTCCAGGATTTTGCCATGCTCACCCCAGAAAGCCTCTGGGTCTTGAACCGACTGTTGATAATACTGTTGGTATTGTGCCGGATTAATCAGGGCGCGTTCTGCAATTGCAGAAGGAATAGCGTGTTTATGCAGTTGGCTCATAGCTTTTCTCCTTGAAGTTGTTAATGATATGTCAACTGAAGGTTAAGTATAGTTTGCTACGATTCTTTGTTTCTTTTTTGCGCGGCAGATCACGCAACAAAGATATTGATTTGTAATCGTTCTGTCGCATTTGCAGGGCATATCTATCTATTTGGCGCTTAAATCCTCATAAACCCACGTTTTTAACCAAAAACACTTATCTAAAGAACAAAAAAGAATAAAAAAGGCGAGGGTATTTGCCTCGCGCCTAATAAGGATGGGAGAGACCAGCATTATTTCGCGCTATAAATCTTTTTTGATTATTTTTCGCTATTAATATTCGAAGTTGGTATTAACGCGATATAACTATGGACTGCACAGCGTGAAATAACGTTTTATTAACCTTTAATTCCTGATGAAAGCTCGGGTAATGCCCTATGGTATGCGCCCTGCGATATCGTTCTTTTTTTAATCGAAATATAAAGTGGCACTGCATTTATGGGTGAAATTGTCACTCGGTCAATTCTCATTTGTTTGACTTTTGAGTAACAAAATATAAACATATCATGCGGATTAAATATGCAGAATGAGCGAAAAATAACGCATTTTAATAGCGTTCAAAAAATCGTCGTCGGTGCGGTTATGTACTTCATTGTATGAAAAATTATGTTTTTAATAACAACCAATTATGCCGTTTGAAATAGTTACGCGAATTTTTTGTGATTCGATTCAGCGCTCAACCCTGACAAATCAAGGCTTGCAGAGCATGCCGCCCGGATGATACAGATTTATACTGCGTTTCACCCAGGGCAGGTGAACGCTTCCGCTGAATTAACATAAGCCTGTAATAAATGATTAAGTATTCTTTTCGTCGTGTTGCGACTTTGTACGGCGAAAAGAGTCTTTGAGGACTTTTTGGGTATGAAAAGTGTAAAAATTAGCCTGGCTTGGCAAATCCTGATCGCGTTGGTACTGGGTATTATTGTTGGCGCGGTATTGCACAACCAGACCGAATCTCGTGAGTGGCTGGTCAGTAATATTCTCAGCCCGGCGGGTGATATCTTTATTCGACTGATCAAGATGATTGTGGTGCCGATCGTTATTTCCACGCTGATCGTCGGTATTGCCGGCGTGGGGGATGCGAAAAAGCTGGGCCGCATCGGATTGAAAACCATTATTTACTTCGAAGTGATCACCACGATCGCCATCGTGGTGGGGCTGACGTTGGCCAACGTATTCCAACCTGGCCACGGCATTGATATGTCGACGCTGACCACAGTGGACATTTCGCAGTATGAGAAAACCACCGAACAGGTGCAAAGCGGTTCGCACAGTCTGGTGGCGACCATTCTGTCGCTGATCCCATCGAACGTCTTCTCGTCGATGGCCAAGGGCGACATGCTGCCGATTATCTTCTTCTCGGTGCTGTTCGGCCTGGGGCTGTCGTCGTTGCCGAAAGAGACCAAAGAGCCGCTGCTAAAGGTGTTCAAGGCGGTGTCCGAGAGCATGTTCAAAGTCACCCACATGATCATGCGTTATGCGCCGATCGGGGTGTTTGGCCTGATTGCGGTCACGGTAGCCAACTTCGGTTTCGCTTCGCTGCTGCCGCTGGCCAAGCTGGTGGTGCTGGTGTACTTCGCCATCGCGTTCTTCGCCCTGGTGGTGCTGGGGGCGGTCGCCCGGCTGTGCAACCTGCGCATCTGGACGCTGATCCGCATCCTGAAAGACGAACTGATCCTGGCTTATTCCACCGCCAGCTCGGAAACGGTGCTGCCGCGCATCATCGAAAAGATGGAGGCTTACGGCGCGCCCAAGTCGATCACCAGCTTCGTGGTGCCGACAGGTTACTCCTTTAACCTGGATGGCTCGACGCTGTACCAGAGCATTGCCGCCATCTTTATCGCCCAGTTGTACGGCATCGAGCTGTCGTTGGGGCAGGAGATCGTGCTGGTGCTGACGCTGATGGTGACCTCGAAAGGGATCGCCGGCGTGCCGGGCGTCTCGTTCGTGGTGTTGCTGGCCACCCTGGGCAGCGTCGGCATTCCGCTGGAAGGCCTGGCGTTCATCGCCGGCGTGGACCGTATCCTGGATATGGCGCGCACCGCGCTGAACGTGGTGGGCAACGCGCTGGCGGTACTGGTGATCGCCAAGTGGGAGCACCAGTTCGATCGCAAGAAGGCGCTGGCCTACGAAACGGAGTTCCTGGCGCAGAAGGTGAAGCCGGCCAACCAGGCCTAATCACCGAGTATCGCCGACGTTGAAAACGCCCCAGGCAGTTGTGCCGGGGCGTTTTGTTTTTTATGGCTCTTCAACCTGCCACTTTCTTTTCTCTGCCTTACTGCGCGACTTGCATCCCCGCTTAACAGAATCTAAAGTGTTACCAAATTAATAGAAATGATAATAGATGTTATTATCATTTTCATTTGATGATGTATGGAGACACGCAAAGTCGTTGAACGGTGGGGTTACGCCCGTTCGGCGTCTTTATTCGGGCTTATCAAAGGTAGGTAACATGTCGGACACCGCTTTGGCCTCTGGATGGTTGCCGCTGGCGCCAGCGCAGCTTGATTTCTGGGAAGAACACACCTTGCACCCTGGGCGGACTCTGTCCACCGTCGCACATTGCACCGAACTGTGTGGCGCGGTAGAGGAAGAGACGCTCTGCCGGGCGATCGTCACCACTCTCGCCGAGACGCAGGCGTTTGCCTTGCGCTTTGGTGAGCGGCATGGCGACTCTCCCCCGCTGTTACGTTACGATCCACAGCGCACACCGCCATTGCAACACATCGATCTGCAAACGCACGGCGATCCCTGGCAGGCGGCGCAAAGCCTGATGCGCGAAGATATCGCGCAGCGCCGGGCGCTGCACAGCGAGCCGCTAGCCGCAGCCTGGCTGCTCAAACTGGGGCCGGAGCGCTACCTCTGGTACGTGCGTGCGCACCATATTCTGGTTGATGGCTTCGGCATGGCCCTGATCGAACACCGCTGCGCCGCGTTATACGCGCACTATCTGGGTGAGGGCAGCGCGGGTATGCCCCTGGGTGCCTTTGACGCCTTTCAACAGGCTGAACTGGCCTACGCTGATTCTGAGCGATGCGAGCGCGATCGGCGCTTTTGGCAGACCTATCTGCCGCCGTCGCAGGCGCTGCCGACGGTGCGCAAGGGCGGTGAGGCCTATGGCGTACGGCGTTTGAGCGCCCACTACCGGCTGCCGGCGGCGGTGTCGCACTGTCTGGCGCAGTTGGCGGAGCGCAGCGGCATCAATTGGCCCGACTTGCTGGTGGCGCTGTCGGCGGCTTGGCTGTTTCAGGTGATGCCGCGCTGTACCCGGCAAGGCGATACGCTGCCGATGTGGATGCCGGCGCTGAATCGTCGTGGACAGGCCGCCACCAACGTGCCTTCGCTGGCGGTCAACACTCTGCCGCTGCTGGTGTCACCGCCGCAAGCGGAGACGCTGGGGAGCTTTCTCACCACGCTGACGCAGCAGCTGCGCGAGCTGCGCAGCCACGGCGGCTACCGCCTGCGCCAACTGGCCGCCGATCGCGGCGTGGATCCGGACTCGCGCTTCTTTATTTCCCCTTTCATCAACGTGCAGCCCTTCGATACGCCTCGTTTTACCGGCTGCAGCGGTACGCGCAGCGTATTGGCCGGCGGCTCGGGCGACGGTTTCAACCTGACTTATCGCGGCCGCACCGACGCTCGCGATCTGCAGGTGGATATCGATATCTATCTGGAGCAGTTTCCGACGGAGGATGCGCTGGACTATGGCGAGGCGCTGCAAGAATTTCTGTTGCGTGCGCTGCAGCGGGAAGCCTGGGAGCAACCGCTGGCGGCCCTGACGGCGTTGCCCGCCTGAGAAAGTGCGGGCGGGAGGATGCTCCCGCCCGAGTGCTATGGCTTCAGCTGGCCAGCAACGCCGCCACTTCGCGCGCGTTCTTGCACGGCAAGAGCGAACTGCTTACCAGACGGGTGCCGAAAGCGTCATTGAGGCGTGCCGCCACCTGTTTGATATGCGGCAGCTTCAGCCCCATGGCGATAAACGCCGTCTCTTCCCCCCATTCCGGGCGCGGCGTTACGCCAATTTCCTGCCAGTAAATGGCCAGGATCTCGGCGCTGCGCGCCAGCGGCGCGTTCGGCGGCGGGGCCGCGCAGGCGTTCAACGCCGGCACGGTTTGCTGGTGGCTCAGGTCGGCGCGGATGCGATGGCGGTCGGTTTTACCGTTGGCGGACAGCGGCAGCGCCTCGGCATGGATAAAGCGCGTGGGAATATGGGTACAGGGCAGATAGCCGGTGGCGAAGGCGCGGATCTCGGACAGCGGCAGCGGTTTGCCGTCGCGGGTCAGATACAGGGCGCCGAGCGCCGCCTCGTTGTTCTCTCCGCTGGGATAATCCACCACCACCATATCCAGGATCGCCGGATGGCGGCGCAGCACGTCTTCGATTTCCGGCAGCGAGACGCGCACGCCGCGGATCTTCACATAGCCGTTCACTCGGGTGGCGAACATGATGTTGCCATCCGCACGGTAATAGCCCTGGTCGCCGGTGCGGAAAGCGCGCAGCGATTGCCCGTCCGGCCCTTCGAGGGTGACGAAATCGTGCTGCTTAAGTTCCCCCTGTTCCAGATAGCCTAACGCCAGGTTGACCCCGGCGGTGTGAATGCGGCCGACCACGCCCGCCGGGCAGTGGCTGCCGTCGTCATGGCAGATGAAGTAGCGGTTAGCCGGCAGCGGGCGGCCGTAAGGCACGGTGCCGCTCTCCTGTGGGGCGATCGGGTGCCAGATGCTCCAAATGGTGGTTTCGGTCGGCCCGCCGAGTGAGAACAGCGCGAGATCCGG
The DNA here is from genome assembly GCF_001076875.1 of Serratia sp. 506_PEND. Classification (NCBI taxonomy): domain Bacteria; kingdom Pseudomonadati; phylum Pseudomonadota; class Gammaproteobacteria; order Enterobacterales; family Yersiniaceae; genus Serratia; species Serratia sp. 506_PEND. The sequence continues at coordinate 29,376 of NZ_JVEL01000444.1, read as the reverse complement.
GCGCAGGGTACGCAGGGTTTGCACCGTCGCCGGCTTGATGTAGTCGCCGCCCTGCGCCACCAGGCGCAGGGAGCGCAGGCTGTCGGCCGTTTTACAGGTGAGCAGCATCTCCAGAATGGCCGGCACCGAACACCACAGACTGACCCGATGTTTCTCCACCAATTGGTTCCAACTGATGGCGTCCTTTTCCTGATGCGACGCCGGCAGCACCAGCGTGGCGCCGGCGCACAGCGAACCGAATAGATCGAACATCGACATGTCATGGTGCGGCGGCGTGACGGAAATGAAGACGTCGTCAGCGGTAACCGCCCAGCGCAGCTGGGTCTGGTGGATAACGTTGGCGGTGGCGCGGTTGTTGAGCACCACGCATTTGGGCTTGCCGGTGGTGCCGGAGGTATACAGATAGTAGCTTGCGGCCAGGCTGGCGCTGCGTTCCACCAACGTCTGTTCATCCGGCAGCGCAGGCGTGCGATCCGTCGGCGTCAGCAGGGGCGCCGGCGTCACGCCGATCGGCGTCTCCAGATCGCCGCCGTGCACCACCAACGTCGGCCGGCAGTTCTCCAGCAGGTAGGCGGTGCGCTCCGGCGGCGAGTTGATGTCGACAGGCACCCAGATCACCCCCTGCAGGGCGCAGGCGAGGCTGAAGATGACCAGTTCCGGGCTGCGCGGCAGATACAGCGCCACCACGTTGCCCGGCTGCACGCCGCGGCTCTGCAGGTTGGCGATTGCCGTGGCGATCCGCTGGCCCAGTTCGCGGTAGGTCAGCGTCTGCTCGCCGCAGATCAGCGCATTGCCGCCGTTTTGCGCGCCAAACAGCCGCTCGGCCAGCTGCGCCAGATAAGGGTAAGGCGCGTAATTCGCTTCGCTGTCGTTGTGGCGGTAATGCGCCAGATCGATGAAGTCCCGCGGCGCGATCGCCAGGTCGGCCCGTTGGCAACTGTGCAGGATGCGTCGCTGCAACGCGGCCAGCATGGCTTCTACCTGCTCGCCGTGCAGCGCCTGTTCGGCGTAGTCCACGCACAGCTGCAGATTTTTTTCGCTGTCCAGCGTCAGGCGAATGTCGATGGCGACCTGCGGCGTTTGGGTCAGGCCGTCGTGGAAGCGCACCGGCGCCTCGGCCGGCAGCGTTTCCCAACCCAGGCAGTTGGTCAGGATCACCGGTAGCGCCGGGCCGCCCTGGCTTTGGCCGAGCAACTGCCGCGCCAGATCGACGCCGGAAAATGCCAGGTGGTCGAGCGCGCCGAGTACGTCGTCCTGCAGGGCTTGCGCGCGCTGAATAAAATCTTCGCCGTGGCGGGAATAGCGCACCGCCACGAAGCTGGAGGCGTTGCCCAGGGCGCCGTCGGCGGCGGGGAACGCCACCGGCACCCCGACGCACAGCTCGCCATCGGTGGTCCAGTGGGCCAGCGTATCGAGGATCAGCGCCGACAGCAGGCTGTTGCGCAGCAGCGCATGCGGCGATCCCAGGCGGCCAAGCTGTTTTACCGTATCGCGCGGTAGCGTCAAGGTGGCGCGGCGATAGCGTGATGAGGTGAGATTGGCGAGCGGGGTGCGCCACGGCAGTGCCGACGGCGTGGTGACATCCTGCAGTTTTTCACGCCAGTAGGCGGCATCGGCCTGGCGCTGCGCCGCCGATGCGGCGGGGGGCGGCAGTGCGGCGGCGGTCGGCGCCAGAGGGCGATCGTCGAACAGGCGCGCGATCACGGTGGAGATCCCCTGGCCGTCGAGGATCAAGGCATCGAAGCTGGTGAAGATCAGCGTATCGTACGGCGATCCCGTCGGATCCTGCTGTTCGGCAAGTTGGATCACGGCGATGCGCCACAGTGGCTGGCTCGGATCGTGGCGCTGGTGGGAGTAGCGATCGCGCAGCTGTTCAGTCTGGCGCTGCGCCGCTTCGCCATCAAGGGAGCGCAGATCGTGGCGATCCAGATGCAGCGTCACCTCTGGGCGTACGTGCTGCGTGGCGCGCTGCACATCGATGCAGGTGCGCAACGCCGGGTAGTGCTGTACCAGCTCGGCCAGGCGCGCTTCAAGGCGCGGTACATCCCGCTGCCGGGTGCGGTATTCGCGAAAGTCGTGCATCGCCACGCCGCCGAGCGGCCATCGATCGCTGCGGCCCAGAAGGTAGGCCTGCTGCAGTGCGGTTAATGGTGTCTCCATGGTACTTCCCTATAGTCGCTAACCGATTAAAACGAGCCGGGCGCCGTGCGCCCGGAAACCGATCTCAGTGCTGCGGCGCCAGCGCGGCGAGCAGCGTTTTCGCATGCTTTCCTGCCTCGGGCGACCGTTGGCAGATCAACGCCGCCAGCGCAGCCGGGGAGGGATGCGCCGTCAGATCCTGCGCCGTCAGCGCCGCCGCCAGATACTTGTTGAGCACTGTCAGCAGCGCGTTCACCCCGGCATCCGGCAAGGCCAACCGGCGGATATCGTCGTGGTCGCGCAAGTCGGCCTCGGGAGCCACCCGCGCCAGCAGCCGGTGCAGCACCTGGCGTACCGGCGCCTGCTGCGCCAGCGCGTCGGGCGTGCATTGCGCCAGCAGCTGCGACAGCGGGCGATCGAACGCCCCCGCTTGCCGCGCGGCCAGGTGCAGCAGCGCCCGGTAACAGGCCAGCAGGCGCGGCAGCACCTGCTCGGGGAACGCGTCCAGCCGCACGTCCCAGTTGATCAGAATACCGTCGTCGACATGGGCGACCTGCGCATCCAGCGCCACCTGCGGCCCCTGAGAGATCACCCAGCCGAGACGGCCGAAGGTGTCGGTGACCCGTTCGGAAAACAGCGTTTTGCCGCGGATGCCGAAACCGGCGGTAAACACCACCGGCGAAGGTTGCAGGCTGCCGTGCAGGCGCGACAGATCGCGCATCACGCTGACGCCGGGGTAATCCGCATGCTCGATCAGCTCCGCCAGCTGCGTCATCAGGCGCCGGCAGAAGGCGTTCAGGTTTTCCGTCGGGTTCAGTTCCACGCCGAGCAGCACCAGGTTAGAGAAATCGCCGATGAGGCGATGTGCGTCTTCCCGTTCGCTCTCGCGGTGGAACAGCGGCACGTTGAGCCGGAAGCGTGTCATGTTCCAACCCTGGCCGACGGCCAGCGCGAACAGCGCCAGAAAAAGCGTCGAGAGGGAGGTGTGATGCCGTTTCGCGACGTTTTCCAGCGCGCGGCTTTCTTCTGCATTCAACTGTATGGCCAAACGATCGCTGCGGCAGCGGTCCGGCGTGCGCAGCAGGCGCGGCGCCGGCGGCATCTGCGCCAGGCGTTCACGCCACCAACGCTGGCCGCGTTCGCGCCGTTGGCGCAGCGCCGCGTCGGCGTCGCGTCGTTCGAGGTGGTCGAAGTAGGCCGGCGGCGCGTCATGGGCAGGGGCCGGCGGGCACTGGTGATAAAACGCCGTCAGATCTTCCATCAACAGGCGAAAGCTCATGGCATCGCCGGCGATCATGTCGAGATCGACATGCAGGCGGCTGCGTCCCGCCGGCAACAGGCTCAGGCTGATATCGCAGGGAACGCCCTGTTCCAGCGGCAGCAACTGGGTGCTTTTCGCCTGGCGCTTGGCGGCGAGCGCGGCCGCCAGCGTCGCTTCATCGGCATGTCGCCAGTCGTCGAGATGCAAAGTATGCCGGGGGCCGGGAGGTGCGATCGTCTGCCTGCCATCGTCGGTAATGCGCAGGCGTAACAGCGGATGGCGCAGATACAGCGCCTCGACGGCCTGGCGCAGCCGGGCGATGTTCAGCTCGCCGCTGTCGAATTCCGCATACAGGTGGGCGGCCATGCCGCCGAGAGGAGGAGCGGACTGTCGGCCTACCCAATAGGCGGCCTGCATCGTGGTCAAAGCTTTCATCGGGTATCCATTTTGATTCAGCCAACGAGACTGCAAGAATATATCTAAATGTTAATAGGAATGAAAATTATTATTATTTGATTCATTTGGCGCAGAGGTGCTATCTATAAGGGGTTTTAGCGATGCCGGGCAGGCAGGGCGTTGGGTGTGAATAATTTATCTATATTATTCTTAGCATTGAAATGATTGCTTGTTATTGCAGCGCTTGTTTTTCCTGCAAAAATATAAGGGTTTCTGGCGGTGAATACGCCCGGCCTCACACCTTTATTGATAATGATTTGCATTAAAAAATGCAAAATATTATCATTATTAACACTATTTTACGTTTTTATACAAGCTGCCGGCCGCTTCGCCGGCGGCTTGGCTGTGGACGGGGCCGTGCCCGTTCGGCCGCAAAAGACATGGGTTCGCCGCAGGGATAAGCAACAGCAAGGCCGGGAAGGCCGCAGCGTCATGGTCTGTGTGAGTGTCGATGTAGGTTGTGTAAAAAAAAATCAAATTTTGTGCACCTCTGGGATGAAAGGAGAAGACATCTATGGGCAAGCATTTTGCGGCTCAACGGCATGAAAGCGTAGGAAACGGGGAAAAAGCGGGGTTGAAAGCCATTGGGGCGTTTTCCTCCGTATTTTTAGGGGTTTGTTCACTGGCGATCGGTAACGTCAACGCGGCGGAAACCAAGAGCAACGAAACCTACCAGGACGCGGAAACGCTGCTGGTTACCGGTGAGAAGGTCAAACGTTCCATTTTCGACACCGGCTCCAGCGTCGAAGTGTTCGACAGCAACCGCATCTCCTCTATGCCTAATGCGACACAGGTTCCCGATTTGCTGCGCATGACCCCCAACGTGGTGGATGTCGGCATCGGCAACGATCTGCCAACCGTGCGTGGCGTTGACGGCTCCGGCCCGACCACCGGTGCCGGCGCTTTCCTCAGCGGCACCAGGCCGCGCCTCAATCTGTCGTTGGACGGCCGTTCGCTGACCTATAACGAACAAGCCTACGGACCGCAATCGTTGTGGGATCTGGATCGCGTTGAAGTGTTCCGCGGCCCGCAAAGTTACATTCAGGGGCGCAACGCCATCGCCGGCGCCATCGTCATGGCCAGTAAAGACCCGACCTTCGAATGGGAAAGCGCCTTCAAGGGCGGGGCCGGCAATCAGCACTCCTCTCAACTAGCCGCCATGGCGTCCGGCCCGCTGGTGGAAGACCAGTTGGCGTTCCGTGTCAGCGTCGATCGCCAGCGCCGCCGTAGCGATGCTGACCTGCCGGCCTATGAACCGGTGGGCGATCCGCGTGAAGTGGAGGCCACCACCGCCCGCGCCAAGCTGCTGTTCAACCCGGCCGGTTTGCGCGATCTGACCACCAAGCTGACCTTTAACCACTTTGGCAGCACCGCACCGCAGAACGAAAGCCTCAACCCGCAGCCGCATCCTGCGAGTGCGCGTCACGACATCCGTCGGCCGGTGTTCAAAAGCAATGTGAACAGCGGGATCTGGGATCTGGCCTGGGAGGCCTCCGATGGCCTGGCGTTGGAAAACCGCGTTATCTATACCGATTTCAACATTAACCGCGCCACGGCTTATCAGCTGCCGTACGCCGACATCGGCGGTAAAGAGGTGCACGTAGAACCGGTGGTACGTTTCGGCGGCGCGGACAGCCGCCTGCACGGGCTGGCGGGGCTGCGTTATTTCCACGCCAAGCAGGATGAGTTCGTCAATATCTTCGGCGGCGCGACTTTTAAAGATAAAACCGACACTAACTCGGCCTTCGCTGAGCTGACCTATGCGCTGACGCCGCAGGTGGACGTGACTGCCGCCAGCCGTTTGGAACGCGAACATCGCCAACGCAATGGCGGCAGCAAGGCGGTGCGCATCGACTTCGACGAAACCTACACGGTGTTCCTGCCGAAACTGGACGTGGCCTGGAAACCGACGGACACCCAAACCTACGGTGCCAAGATCGCTCGCGGTTATAACGCTGGCGGTGCAGGCATTACTCTCAGCAGCCCGATCGTCAGTTACACCTACGGTTCCGAGTATGTCTGGAACTATGAGTTGTACACCCGCCATCACCTGAAAGACGCCAACGTGGTGCTGACCAGCAACGTGTTCTACAACGATTACAAAGACATGCAGCTGCCTTATTACCTGGGAGAAAATTCCAGCGTGATCCGCAACGCCGACAAGGTGGAAACCTACGGCGCGGAAATCGGCGCCACCTGGCAGCCGCGTTGGGACTTCGAGCTGTTCGGTAACGTTGGCCTGCTGAAAACCAAGATCAAAAAGTTCTCGGGCAGCGGCGTGGAAGGGCATGAATTGGGACGCGCGCCGGCTTACACCGCCAACATGGGCGCCAAATATCAGTTCCTGAAAGGGTGGGAAGTGAGCACTAACGTGGCGTTCTCGGACTCCTATTACTCGGCGTATGACAACGATTCGCGCGGGCGTATAGGTTCTTACTGGTCGGCTAACGCCCAGCTGGCCTACACCTTCGCCTATGGGCGCGCCACGCTGTTTGCGCAAAACCTGTTCGACTCCGAGCGTCGCATCATGGTTGGCGGCAACGATATCTACACCGCGACGCAGCAGCGCCCGCGCATGGTCGGCGCGGCGGTTGAGCTGAATTTCTAACGCTATCGCGATGATGGGGGGACGAATGTCCCCCGTTTTATGCGCTATCCCGGCACGGCCGGGCAGAGGAGATAACGCAGTGATCGGTGATTTTGACAGCATTCTGAGCGATGAAGAGGCCCAGCGGCTGGAGAGCGCGTTTCAGGCGCTGGGCGCGCCGTCGGCGAACGGCGAGCGGCCGGTAAGCGAAGCCGAAGAACGGGCATGGTTTGCCCATCTGCAGCAGGGTGATGCACGCGGGCAGCGGGCGATGGCCTGGCGCCTGACGGGAGAGGTGGATATCGCCCAACTGACGGCGGCGCTGCAAGCGCTGGTGCGGGAAACGCCGGGCGTGAACGAGCGTTACGTTTTTGATGACGAAAACGGTCTGGTTAAACGCGCCGCCGATTCGGCGCCGTTGCCGGTGAGCCTGCGTCAGGTGGCGGATGAACAACACGCCATTTGTCGTCTGCTGCAAGTGCAGGCGGCGCCATTTGAACTGGAAAGCGAAGCGCCGCTGCGCTGCCTGCTGTTGCTCACGCCTGCCGATGACGTGATTTTGGGCGTGGTATTGCATGACATCCTGGCGGAAGCGCTGCCGTGGCGCCATCTGCCGGCGATGCTGTCCGCCCGCTATAACGGAGATGCGATGCCTCTGCCTTTCGCGGCGGCGCCGGTCGAGCTGCCGGAAATCCCGGCGCCACAGCTGCCCTGGGCGCGCCAGGCGGTCTCGCTGCAGGATTACCGCAGCTCGGCGCAGCGTGCTGAAGCCTTGCCGCCGGTGGGCGCGCGCGTGGTCACACGCATTGATCGCTCGCTGTTGCCCGCCAACGACACGCCGCGGGCCTTGCTGGCGGCGGTGGCGGCGCGGTTTGCCGAGTTCGTCGCCGCGCAGGCCGGTGGCCAAGCGGTGCAGCTGTGCGTGCCAGCCGCAGAAACGGCGGAGTGCGTCGGTCTGGAGCTGGGCCTGACGGCGGCGCCGCTGATGCGCCTGACCGTGCAGCATGGCGAGGGCGACATCGGGCAGCGGCTGCTGGCGCAGGCCGTGGCTGAACAGCCGGATCCGCAGCGGGCGCAGCTGCTGGTGGCCTGGCGTGACGATCTGGCCGCAGAGTGGCGGCTGGAAGGCGTTCACGCCGAACGCCTGTTGCTGCCGCCGCTGCATACGCCGTTTGAACTGGCGCTGCTATTGGGCTTGCCCGAAGCGGAAGCGTTAACGCTGGAGCTGGTCACCGACCCGCGCCTGTCTCCGCACGCGGCGCCTTTCCTGCTGGAGCAGTTCAGCGCGTTCCTGGCCGGGCAGCGAATTACCGTCGCATTGTCGGCGGCTGAATCCGCTTCCCCGGCGATGGCCGCGCCGGCGGCGAACAGCGACGTGGATGAAAGCGTTGCGCCGCTGATATTGCAGGAGTTCCGTGAGGCGCTGGTGGCACCGGAAATGACCCTGGATGAAGACTTCTTCGATCGCGGCGGCCATTCGCTGGTCGCTACTCGGGTGATCGGCCGCTTGATGAGCCTGCATCAGATCGAAATCAACATTAACGATCTGTTCAGCCATCCGACGGCGCGCGGGCTGGCGGGCTACGCCAAACGCCTGAACGTCGCGCAGCCGAATGCCGCGCTAGCCACCGCCGACGNATGAGGGGGCGCAGGCGCCGCTGTCGCTGGCGCAGGAATCGCTGTGGAAGGTGTATGAAGCCTTCGGCCATGACGAGATTTTCAACCTGCCGTTCTCTCTGCGCTTCTTCGATGCGGTGGACGAAACGGCGCTGCACCAGGCGTTTATCGACGTCATGACTCGCCATACCGTGCTGCGTTCACGCTTCGTCGAGCAGCAGGGGGAGGTGGTGCAGGTGGTGGTGCCGGCCGCAGAACTGCCGGATTATCAGTGGTTCCGCTTCTCTCACGAGACGCCGGCGGGTAATGCCGCCGCCCTGTTGGCCGACGCCGGCCAGCACCGGTTCGATCTGGCCGCCGAGCTACCGCTGCGCGCCACGCTACTGCGAGATGCGGACAACGGCCAACAGCTGCTGTCGTTGCTGTTCCACCATGTGGTGCTGGATGAATGGTCGCTCAATCTGATGATGGATGAGCTGGGCGTCGCCTATCGCCATCGCGTCGTCGGCCAGGCGCCGCAGTGGAGCGGGCAGCCGCCGCAGTTCCATACCTTCGCCCGGCAACAGCGGGCCTCGGGAGTGCAGCAGCAACATCTGGACTACTGGCTCGATGCGCTGCGCGGCGCGCCGGTCGGCCAGCCGATCTTCCGGCAAGAAGCGTCCACCCACCCGGCGGTGCCGGCGCCGGCGGACGTCAACGGCGGCTGGCTTGAGTTCGAGGTCGATCCTGCCGTGGCGGAAGGCTTGTATCAGCTTGCCCGCCGCAACAACGCGTCGCTGTTCAACGTGGTGTATGCCGGGATTACCTCGGCGCTGCGCCTGCTGGGCGGCCCGGCGGATCTGCTGGTGGGCACCTCGACTTCCGGCCGTAACGAAGCCGAGTTCTTCGATACCGTCGGCTATTTCACCACCGTGGTGGTGCACCGCGTGCGCTTCGACGAGGGGCTGACGGTGGCCGGATTGGTCAGCCAGGTGAAAAACACCATCAATGGCTCGCTGCCGTACACTGACATTCCGATCGATCTGGTGGAGGAAGGGCTGTTCGGCGTGGACGCCGACCGCAAGAACCACATGTTCGAAGTGTTTATCCAGATCCACAGCCGCATCAAGCTGAACGGCGAGTTCCGGCTGCAGGACGGCAGCGCGATCGCCTACCGTCAGGTGGAGCCGGAGAAAGCCGAATCGTTGCTCGGCCTGCAGTTTGAGGTGATGGAAGACGATCTGGCGGGGGCGAAATCCCTGCGGGTGATGATGACCTACCGCCAGGATCACTACAGCCGGGAGCAGGCCAATCTGATCGCCGACGGCGTTCAGCACGTCTTTACCCAGTTTGCGCAGCACATCGCTGGCGATATCGCTCTGGCGGCGCTGCCGCCCGGGCCGCAGGCATGACGTTGTTTCACTCTAACCGAAAGCATGATTTTCAAGGAGATAAAAGGATGTCTGGAACCCTAGCAACCCCGCGCGCGTTACTGTCGCTGCTGGTGGCGGCCTCTCTGGTGGTCGCCGGCGCCGCGCAGGCCGACGATGCCGGCATCAAACCACAAGACATCAAGCGCCAGGCGCTGTCGTCGACGGTGGTGGAGATGGCCTACAGCACCTCGCAACAGGCGCTGTTCGTCAGCGCGCCGGATTGGAAGGAAGAGGCGCGCTCCCGCGTACTGCGGCTGGATCCCAACACCCTGGCGATCAAGGCGGAGATCCCGCTGCAGGTGAAAGGCTTCGGCGTGGCGCTGAACGACGCGGGCAATCGCCTGTACCTGACGCAGGCCTTCAACGGCGAAGTCGGGGTGGTGGACACCACCACCAACCACGCGCTGGGCAGCATCAAGCTGCTGGACAAGGCGGTGCTGGAGCAGGCTTACAAGCAGGCGGGCATCAGCGGCAAGCGTCTGGATTTCCTGTTGGCGGAGCTGAAGAAGTTTAAAATCACCGAGGACTACCTGTATCGCCTCCGCGAGATCAAGTATGACGCGCAAAGCGGCCGTCTGTTCCTGCCGGGCCTGGGTTTCGGCGTCGACAGCGTGCTGTACGTGGTCGATACCAAGGCCGGCAAGCTGGAGAAAGTGATCCCGGGCTTCGGTTACAACGCGGTGGGCATCACGCTGGATGAGAAGGGCCGTCGGGTATTCGTTTCCAACATGCAGGGGCAGGTGATCACCCTGAACGCCGACACGTTGGCGATCACCGCCACGCACGAAGTGCAGGCCGATCAACTGCTGAACCTGGTGTATGACCCGGCGGGCAATCGCCTGCTGGGCGTCGATCAGGGCATCGATCGCGACGACTACCGCAACCATCATCTGGGGCACGACTACGTGAAGCGCAGCAGCGGCCACCGGGTATTTGCGCTGGATGCGGACAGCGGCAAGGTGCTGGCCAGCGAGCTGACGGATGAGGTGCCGATCGGCCTGTTGCTCGACGAGCGCAGCCAGCGGCTGTATGTCGCCAACCGCAAAGGGGTACGCGTGGATCACGGCGCCGGGACGCTGACGGTGTTTGACGCCAAAACGCTCAAGCGTCTGCAGACCGTGGATTTGCCGCCGCACCCTAACAGCCTGGCGCTGGATCCGAAAGGTGACGCGCTGTTCGTGACGGTGAAAAACGACGGCGCTTCCACCAAGGCCGGCAAGCCGGAAAGCGTGGTGCGTATTCAACTTCATTCCAACTAGCTGAATATAAAGATAAAAAAAGGGCGCCGCGGCGCCCTTTGTCGTTGGGACATGTCATCAGAAGTGGGTGTTGATGCTCATGTAATAGGTACGGCCCGGTTCGTTGTAGGTAGCCGCGCCCGCGCCGGCGATGTTGATCGCGCCGGTGTTCGGATCGCCCACGTTCTGCGCGTTGCCGGCGCGGAACTGGCGTTTGTCGAACAGGTTGTCGATGCCGGCGGTGAGGCTGACGTTTTTGGTCAGGTCATAGGTCGCGCTGGCGCCGACGACGGCGTAAGGGCTGACCTCGCGGGTTTCGCCGCCGGTGGCCGGTTTACCCTGGTAGTTGTACTTCTTCGGCTTCTGACGGCCGTACCAGGTCAGGGTGGACTGCATCGACAGATCCTGCGTGGCCTGCCAGCTGAGGGTCGAGTTGACGGTGAACTTCGGGATCACCGACAGGTAATCGCCGGTGGTCTTGTTCTTGTTCTCGATCATGTAAGTGGCGTTGTTGCTCCAGGTGACGGTCTCGCTGACCGGCACGTTCAGCGAGCCTTCCAGCCCCTGCACCACCGCCTTCGGTACGTTCTCCCACTGGTAGACCGCCGTGCCGGTGCTGCTGGTGGCGATGCGAGAAGTGCCCGCTTCGATCTTGTTGTGGTAATCGTTGCGGAAATAGGTTACGCCGGCCAGCCAGCCTTCGTTATGGAACTCCAGCCCGATCTCTTTGTTGACGCTGGTTTCCGCTTTCAGATCGTCGTTGCCGAGCAGGTAGCATCCGTTGGTGGTATCACCGGCCGTACAACCTTGACCCGCGCTGTATAACACGTAGTTGCTGTTGGTCTGGAATAGATTAGGCGCTTTGTACGAACGCGCGATACCCATCTTCAGCGTGAAGTAATCGCCCAGCTCTTGCGACAGGTTCAGCGCCGGGCTCCAGTTGTTGCCGGATTCTGAATGCAGATCGTAGCGCAGGCCCGGCGTCAGCATGGTGGTGTCGGTCAGCTCAATATTGTCTTCGGCAAACAGCGAGAAGATATGTGCGGAGGAATAAGGGTTGCGATTGCTGCTGGAGATGCCTTCAATTGCTCCCCCGGTTTTAGCCCCTTCAAGCGATTGTGCGATAGAAGAGCCGTCTTTCATCCGCTGCTGGGTCCACTCGGTGCCCAGCGTGGCGGTTTGCGCGACGCCCAGCTCAAACGGCACGCTGACTTCGCTGTGCGCCAGGAAGTCGTCCAGCTTGGTGGTGCCGAAACCGGTGTTTTTGGTGTCGAAGATGCCTTCGGTGCCGCCGGCCAAGCCCTCGTTCAGGCGGGTGTTGCGGGTGCGTTCGAACTGCACGTAGTTGTTGGTGCTCACGCCGTTGTCCCAGGCGCCGCGGTGGGTCAGGCCGAAGGTTTCACGGTAGATGCGGTTGGTCTCTTTGCCGTAGTTGCTCTGCACCAGGGCGTTGGTGTTGGTGTTCTGGGTATCGCCGGCGTACAGGTTGCCCTGGCGGCCATAGGCGTACTCGAACTCCAATGACTGCAGATGGGCGAAGTCCCAGTGCAGCAAGGCGTCGATGTTTTTATCGACCACCCCTTCGCGTCCAGCCGGGATACTGCTGGCATAGGCAGCTCCTACGCGTTCGGATTTATGCGATTCGTTAATGTCCCAGGCGTCGGCCTGCGTTTTGCTGTAGCCGCCGAACAGGCGGAAGCTCAGGGAATCGCTCAGCGGGCCGGACAGGCTGAAGTCGGTACGCTTGGTGGCGCCTTCCTGCTTGTGCTGCGGCACGTTGAAGTAACCGTTCAGCGAGCCGTGCAGCGCATCGCCGGCTTTCTTGGTGATGATGTTGACCACGCCGCCCGCGGCGCCGTTGCCGTAGCGCGCTGCGGCAGGGCCGCGCAGAACTTCGATGCGCTCGATCATTTCCGGCGGCACCCAGGCGGTATCGCCGCGCGAGTCGCGCTCGCCGCGCCAGCCCTGACGCACCGAGTTGCGGCTGGAGGCCGGTTTGCCGTCGATCAGAATCAGGGTGTTTTCCGGGCCCATGCCGCGGATATCGATCTGGCGATTGTTGCCGCGCTGGCCGCTGGTGGAGTTGCCGGTCAGGTTAACCCCGGGCATGGTGCGGATCAGTTCGCTGATGTCGCGCGCCGGCGGGCGTTTTTTGATCTCGTCGGCGGTGATGGTGGACACCCCCGGCGCCTGCAGGTTCTGCCGGGCGGCGGTCACGACGATGGTGTCTTCGCCGCGCGGCTTTTTCTCCGTGGCGCCGCTGTTCTCTTCCGTGGTGGTGGTGTCGGTCTGCTGCGCGGCGTTGGCGAACGCGGACGCGCCCAATCCCAAGCCGATAAGAGTGGCTAAAGAATAACGTGATAGCTTGCTTTTCATCTGAGTGTCCTACCTTGCTGCCATCCCTCGCCGAATGGGGGGAAGGGCGGTTGTAGTTTTTGTGTAGTCGGAAATAGAAAATCGGCTGCGGCAAGGGATGCCATTGATGTATCCCCGATCCCTGTCCGTTGCGCGCAATACCAGCACGATCTCCAAGCCTTACACACTATTGCAAATGCAAATTATTATCAATAGTATTTGGCGTACAGTGCGTTCGGGCGGTGGCCGGCGATAGGGAAAAGTCGACGTTCCCGGTGCCGCCAACTACAAAATGGGTAGGCGTTGTGAATACAGAACTACAGTCAGAAAGCAGCAGATTATTGGCCAGCAGCAATGCGGGCAGTCCAGGGTGGTGGTTGACGGTGGCACGACGCGGTACGCCATGGGTAGAACCGGCGGGTAACGGCCGGTGGCGCACCACCTTCTTCTGGCGCGATCCTCAGGGATGCGAATTGACCTCCGCCTACCGTCGCGTGTGGATCAACATTAACTGCCTGACCGACCATCATCAGCCGAATCCGCCGCAAAGCCTGCAGCGCTTGGCCGGTACTGACGTGTGGTACTGGCAGACCGAGCTGAGCGGCGCCTGGCGCGGCAGCTACTGCTTTATCCCCTGCTTTGACGAGCGGCCGCCGGCGTTCAGCGGCGACGATGCGCACGCCAACATGCACAGCCTGCGTCACTGGTGGCACCAGGTGTTCGCCAGCGCTACCCCCGATCTGCTCAACCCTTATCGCTCCTGGCAAAGCGCCAGCGGCCACAGCGTCTCCGGTCTGCACATGCCGGATGCGCCGCCGCAGCCGGTATGGCGCTCGTTCGACGAGTATGAGATCGCCAGCGGGCGCTGCACGCCACCACTGCCGGCGCGTTTGCAGCGCCATACCTGGCAGAGCGAACGCCTGGGCAACAGCCGCGACGTCTGGATCTACACCACCGGCGACAGCAAGCCGGCCGAGCGCCCGCTCGCGATCCTGCTAGACGGCCAGTTCTGGGCGAAGCAGATGCCGGTTTGGGAGCCGCTGATGCAGCTGACCCGCGAGGGGGCGTTGCCGGAAGCGGTGTATGTGCTGATCGACATCATCGATCTGCCGCACCGGGCGCGAGAATTAACCTGCAAGGACGATTTCTGGCTGGCGGTGCAGGAAGAACTGATGCCGCAGCTGGCCGACTGGGCGCCGCACAGCGACAAGCCGGCCGATACGGTGGTGGCGGGGCAAAGCTTTGGCGGCCTGGCTTCTCTGTACGCCGGGCTGCGTTGGCCGCAGCGCTTCGGCGCGGTGATCACCCAGTCCGGCTCCTACTGGTGGCCGCGGCGCGACATGCTGCAGCTGCCGAGCATTCCCGATGACGCCTGCTGGCTGATGCAGCAGGTAGAACGGCACGGCCTGGGCAACCACGGCGCGCTGAAGGTCTTTATGGAAGCCGGTTCGCAGGAAAAGCTGGTGCATCGGGTCAGCGGCGAAATGGCGGCGCGCCTGAGCGACGCCGGCCATCGGGTGCACTACCGGGTGGTGGAAGGCGGGCACGACGCGCTGTGCTGGCGCAGCGGCCTGACCGATGGGCTGCAGGCGGTATGGGCCTCCGCTTTCGCCACCGCTTATCCGGTATCGGCGACGGCAACGGCACGAGGAACACATGGTGGAAAGCCTGAATCCGTTCGATGATCAACAGCAGCGCAGCCTGGTGCTGCGCAACGTACAACAACAATACAGTTTGTGGCCGGATTTCCGCGCCATTCCGTCCGAGTGGACGATCGTCTTTGGCCCGGCGGCGCGCCCCGCGTGCAACGAGTGGCTGGAACAGCATTGGCAAGATATTCTGCCGGTCGCAGCACGCGAGGCGTGACCGGCGCCAGGTAATTACGGGAGCAATAAGCAGTGTCACACACCCCTAACTCTCTCAGCGGCCCGGCGCTTGCGGGCGAATGGCCGCTGGTCGCGGCGCAACCCGGCATCTGGGTCGCCGATCAAATCTCCCCGCATCGCAATGCCTACGCGGTGGCCCACGCCATCGAACTCAACGGCCCCATTGCCGTAGAGCCTCTGCTGCAGGCCATCATCCAGGGCCTGGGCGAGGTGGACATGCTGCGCCTGCGTTTTGCGGAACGCGACGGCGTGCCGGTGCAATGGCTGGACGACGCGCTGGCGGTGTATGAGCCGGAACTTGTCGATCTGACGATGTCGTCGGATCCTGAAGCCGCCGCGCGCGCGCTGATGGACATCGATCTGGCGAGCGATCTGCGCGCCGGCAGCGGCGCGCCGCTGTATCGCCATGTGGTGATGCGTTTGGCGGATGACCGTTGGTTCTGGTATCAGCGCTATCACCATCTGCTGGTGGACGGTTTCAGCTTCACCGCCATCGCTCGCCGCGTGGCGGCGATTTATACCCACCTTTGCCGCGGCGATGCGCTGGAACCGACGCCTTTCACGGCGTTCAGCGACGTGGTGGCGGAATACCAGGCTTACCGGGAAGCGCCGGCCTGGCAACGCGACGCCGATTTCTGGCGCGAGAAAGCGCAGCAGCTGCCGCCGCCGGCCACGCTCTGCCCGCAGCCGCTGGCCGGGCAAACGCCCACGCCGCGCATCCATCGATTGGAACAGCGCTGCGATCCGCAGGCCTTCGCCGAACTGGTGCAGTGCGGCGCGCAGCAGAAGCTGAACGCCGCCGATATGGCGGTGGCGCTGGTGGCGTTGTGGGTGTCGCGTCTGAGCGGCCAAGCGAGCTTCAGCGCCGGTTTTATCTTCATGCGCCGCACCGGATCGGCCGCCCTGTGCGCGGCCGGCCCGGTGATCAACGTGCTGCCGATGGAGATGCACCTCGAGCCTCAGGCCACGCTGTATGAGGCCGCCGCCCGCATCAGCCGCGAGCTGAAAACGGTGCGCCGCCATCAGTGCTACGACGCCGAACAGGTGCAGCGCGATCTGGGGCGCATCGGCGACGGCGAACCGCTGTACGGCACGGTCTTCAACTTCAAAATGTTCGATTACCAGCTGGATTTCGCCGGCATCGAAGGCATTACCCACGATCTGGCCTCCGGGCCGGTGCGCGATCTGGAGATTGCGCTGTTTATCGACGAGCACCATCAGCTGAAGGTGGAGCTGCTGGCCAACGCCGAGCGTTACAGCCGTCAGGAACTGCTGGCGCATCTGCAGCGGTTGCCGCTGCTGCTGGCGCAGTTCGCCGCGCAGGCAACGTTGCCGATCGGCGAAGCCGACATGCTGACCGCCGACGATCATGCGCTGCTGGCGCGGGTCAACGACACGGCGCATCCGGTGCCGGCGGCCACGCTGAGCCAACTGCTGGCGCAGCAGGCGCAAATTACGCCGAACGCGCCGGCGTTGGCGGATGCGCATTTCAACTTCACCTACCGCGAAACGCGCGAGCAGGTCACGGCGCTGGCGCGCCAGCTGGTGGCGCAGGGCGTGCAGCCTGGCGACATCGTGGCGGTGGCGCTGCCGCGTTCGGTGTTCCTGTCGCTGGCGTTGATGGCGATCGTAGAAGCGGGCGCCGCCTACCTGCCGCTGGATACCGGTTATCCGGACGAGCGGCTGGCGATGATGCTGGAAGACGCCGAGCCCCGGCTGGTCATCACCAACCCGGCGCAGCAGGCGCGCTTCGCCGACAAGGGCGAAATCTTGCTGTATGACGCGCCGCTGGCGGCCGATCATGCCGCCGGGGTGGCGATCGCGGGCCCGACGCCGGATCATGCGGCCTATATCATCTTTACCTCCGGTTCCACCGGGCGCCCGAAAGGCGTGCTGGTCGGCCATCAGGCGATCGTCAACCGCTTGCTGTGGATGCAGCACCAGTATCCGCTGGGGGCGGACGACGCGGTGCTGCAGAAAACGCCATGCAGTTTCGACGTCTCGGTGTGGGAATTCTTCTGGCCGCTGATGGTCGGCGCCCGGCTGGTGATGGCGCCGCCGGAGGCGCACCGCGATCCGCAGCAGCTGCAACAGCTGATCGCGCAACACCGCATTACCACAATGCACTTCGTGCCTTCGATGCTGGCGGCTTTCGTGGCCGCACTGGACGACGACGCGGCGGTGGCGAACTGCGCCGCGCTGCGCCAGGTGTTCTGCAGCGGCGAAGCGCTGCCGGCGGAGCTGTGCCGCCTGTGGCAAAGCCGCACGGCAGTGCCGTTGCATAACCTCTACGGCCCGACCGAGGCGGCGGTGGATGTGACCTGGCATCCGGCCTACGGCGACGCGCTGGCGAAGGTGACCGGCGCCAACGTGCCGATCGGCCTGCCGGTATGGAACACCGGACTGCGCATTCTGGACGCGCGCCTGCGGCCGGTGCCGCCGGGCGTGGCGGGCGATCTGTATCTGACCGGCGTGCAGCTGGCGCACGGCTACCTTGGCCGGCCTGATCTGACCGCCAGCCGCTTTGTCGCCGACCCGTTCGGCGAGGGCGGACGGATGTACCGCACCGGCGACGTGGCGCGCTGGCTGCCGGACGGCGCGGTGGAATATTTGGGCCGCAGCGATGATCAACTGAAGATCCGCGGGCAGCGTATCGAGCTGAGTGAAATCGACCACGCCTTGCTGTCGCTGCCGGGCGTGCGCCAGGCGGTGACGCATGCGCTGGTGTTGCAGGGCACGCCGGTGGACGCCGGCGGCGATGCGCGCCAGCTGGTGGGCTATCTGGTGATGCAGCCCGGCGCGAGCTGGGATGCGGAAGTTTTGCGCGCGGCGCTGGCCGAGCGCCTGCCGCCGCACATGGTGCCGGTGGCGTTGGTGGAAATGAGTGATTTGCCGCTGAGCGCCAACGGCAAGCTGGATCGCAAGGCTTTGCCGCAGCCGCAGGGAGGTGAGCGCAAGGCGGGGCGGCCGCCGCAGGCCGGGTTGGAAAGCGAGATCGCTGCGGTATTCGCCCGTTTGCTGCAGCGCGAGCAGGTGTTCGCCGACGACGATTTCTTCGCGCTTGGCGGCCATTCGCTGCTGGCGATGCGCCTGGCGGCGGAGTTGCGCCGCGATCTGGGCAAGGCGGTGTCCGTCGGCCAGGTGATGGTGGCGTCGCGCGTTGAGCAACTGGCCGCCTTGCTGGCGGAAGATCGCACGCAGGAAGAGGCCGATCGCAGCGGCTTCGACAGCGTATTGCCGCTGCGCGTCACCGAGGGGCCGACGCTGTTCTGTCTGCACCCGGCGTCCGGTTTCTCCTGGCAGTTCAGCGTATTGCCGCGCTATCTCGATCAGCACTGGTCGCTGGTCGGCATCCAGTCGCCGCGGCCGGACGGCCCGCTGGCGCTGAGCGAAGATATGGATCAGGTGGTGGATGCCCACTTGCAGACGGTGTTGCAGGTGCAACCGCACGGGCCGTATCACTTCATCGGCTACTCGCTGGGCGGCACGCTGGCGCAGGGCATTGCCGCCCGGCTGCAGGCGCGTGGCGAGCAGGTGGCGTTCCTCGGCCTGCTGGATACCTATCCGCCGGAGACCCAAAACTGGGACGTGATGCTGGACGACAACGTGTTGAAGGAAGTGCAGCGTGAGCGCGAGCAGTTCCTGGCGGTGTCGCAGGACACGCTCGATCCGGCACTGGGTGAGGCGCGCACGGTGATGTTCGACAACATTGAAGCCAACTACGCCGATTCGGTGCGGTTGCTGTCGCACACGCGGACCGCCCGTTTCCACGGCCAGGCGACGCTGTTCGTCGCCAAGCGCACGCTGCAGGACGGGATGGACGTGCAGCAAACCTGGTCGCAGTACGTCGATGCGCTGCAGGCGCACGAGCTGGACTGCGCGCATGTCGATATCGTTTCGCCGGCGTCGTTCAAAGTGCTGGGGCCGCTGCTGAACCGGATCTTGCGCACGCTGTAATTACGCCCTCATCCCGCCGCCAGGCACGGGTATTGTCCCGCGTTTGGCGGCGTTTCTTGCGGTCGCTCACAATTGAATATCAATGATTTTTATTATCATTATTGATTTCGTCATCTGTGCTAGCATAGCGCTCCGCAACTGCAGAATCCCCGTTTAAAGATGTGGTGAACAACCGATGAGTAGCAAACCCTCCATCCTGCTTGATTTCAGCCTGCTGAAAACCAACCGGGCTTTCCGCGCGGTATTCTGCGCGCGTTTCATCTCCATTGTGGCGCTGGGGCTGATGGCGATCGCCATCCCGGTGCAGATCCAGGCGCTGACCGGTTCCACCCTGCAGGTCGGGCTGGCGGTGACGCTGGCCGGCGGCGGCATGTTCGCCGGGCTGCTGATGGGGGGCGTATTGGCCGATCGCTATGAGCGGCGCCGGCTGATTCTGTTCGCGCGCTCCACCTGCGGCGTCGGCTTCGTCGGCCTGTGCCTCAACGCCCTGTTGCCGTCGCCTTCGCTGGCGGCCATTTATCTGCTGGCGGTATGGGACGGCTTCTTCGGCGCGGTGGGGGTGACGGCGCTGCTGGCGGCCACGCCGGCGCTGGTGGGCCGCGAAAACATCGTGCAGGCGGGCGCCATCAGCATGCTGACGGTGCGCTTCGGCTCGATTCTTTCCCCGGCGATTGGCGGCCTGGTGATCGCTCATATGGGCATCGCCTGGAACTACGGCCTGGCGGCGTTCGGCACCCTGCTGACGCTGTTGCCGCTGCTGAGCCTGCCGCAGCTGATGCCGCCGCCGCAGCCGCGGGAACATCCGCTGCGCGCGCTGGCGGGCGGTTTCGCCTTCCTGTTCCAGAACAAGGTGATCGGCATGGTGGCGCTGATCGGCGCGCTGCTGACCATGGCCAGCGCGGTGCGCGTGCTGTACCCGGCGATGGCGGAAAGCTGGCGCATCGACGCAGCCCACCTCGGTTATATGTACGCCGCCGTGCCGCTCGGCGCGGCCATCGGCGCGTTCACCAGCGGGCGCGTGGCGCACGTGGCGCGCCCCGGTTGGGTAATGCTGCTGACGGCGATCGCGGCGTTCGCCGCCATTGGCCTGTTCGGTCTGATGCCGTGGTACAGCCTGGCGTTGCTGTGCCTGGTGGCGTTCGGCTACCTGAGCGCGCTGAACTCGCTGCTGCAATACGGCCTGATCCAGAGCCTGACGCCGGATAACTTCCTTGGCCGCATCAACGGCCTGTGGACGGCGCAAAACGTGGTGGGCGATGCGCTGGGCGCGTTGCTGCTGGGGGCGATGGGCGCCTTCATGCTGCCAGCGATGAGCGCCAGCGGTTTCGGCTTCGGCGCGGCGCTGCTCGGCATCCTGTTGCTGTTCGCCATGACCGGTTTGCGCCAGGTCACGCTGCACAAACCGGAGCCGCATAACGAGGCGCAACCAGCCAGCGAAAAGTAACGTCATGCGCTAATGCGACGCTGTGGGATCAAATAGCAATGCTTATCATCGGCATGCGTAAAACCCACAGCGTTTATGTCATGATTTCGAAATGAAAGAAGTGCTTACGTTTATTGACATAGCAAATATCGGCGAGTAATTTAGCGCGGAATTAACTCAAATGATAATCATTATTATATTGGTTATCACTTCAAATTATTGAGGGCGAAGCGATGGATACTGCCGTGAACGACATCAATCGAAAGGAAATGCAGGAGCGCGAAGAACACCGGTTCGCCGCTGATTTTTCTCCGGCGTCGGGCTTCTTCTTTACCTCCCCTTTCCGCAGCTTGACCACCACCGGTTGTTTCAGCCGCATTCGCCTGCCGGCCGCGGACGGCGCCGATCTGAACGGCGAGTTCCAGCGCAGCGTACGGCAGGCGTTTGCCGAGGCCCGCCAGGCCGGCATCAAAAAACCGCTGCTGTGCGGCGCCATTCCGTTCGATACCCGGCAGCCTTCGGCGCTGTTTATTCCCCAGCAGAGCCGCTGGTTCGATCGCGCCGCCTTTATGGCCGGCGTTAGGCCGGCGGCGGATGGGCCGGAGCTGGCCGGCGTAACGGAACTGCCGCCGCAGCAGCCGTTCATGAACATGGTCAGCGACGCCGTCGACGCGATGAAGGCCGGTGAGTTGGACAAAGTGGTCTTGTCGCGCCTGCTGGAGATCGAAACGCGCCAGCCGGTGGATCGCCATGCGCTGATGGCGCGCGTGATTGCCCAGAACCCGCACGGTTTCCATTTCCATGTGCCGCTGGAGCAGGGCGCGCTGTTGGGCGCCAGCCCCGAGTTGCTGCTGCGCCAGGACGGCGGCCGTTTCTATTCCAACCCGCTGGCCGGTTCCGCCCGGCGCGAGGCCGACCCAGAGCGCGATCGCGAAGTGGGAGAGCGGTTGATGGCCTCGGCGAAAGATCGCCACGAGCATCGCATCGTTACCGAAAGCATGCGTGACGTGCTGGCCGGCCGCTGCCGCTACCTGAACGTGCCGCACACCCCTGAACTGTTGACCACCACGACGCTGTGGCATCTCTCCACGCCGATCGACGGCGAGGCGGCGTCTCCTGACGAAAATGCCCTGTCGCTGGCCTGCCTGCTGCACCCGACGCCGGCGCTATGCGGCATGCCGACGGCTGAGGCGCACGCCTTGATTGGCAAGCTGGAGCCGTTCGATCGCGGCCTGTTCGGCGGCATCGTCGGCTGGTGCGACGACGAAGGCAACGGCGAGTGGGTAGTGACTATCCGCTGCGGCACCGTTGACGGCAACCGGGTGCGGCTGTTCGCCGGCGCCGGCATCGTGGAAGACTCTTCACCCGAATCTGAATGGCATGAAACAGGCACCAAACTCAGCACTATTCTGCGTGCCTTTGGTATAAATCAAGGATAACGACAAGATGAGCATTGCCTTTACCCCCTGGCCGGCGGAGTTCGCCAGCCGCTATCGCGAGCGCGGCTACTGGATAGACAAGCCGCTGACCGAGATCCTCGACCGCCAGGCCGACAACGACGCCCCGGCGATTATCGATGCCCAGGGCAGCCTGACCTACCGCGAGCTGCAGCAGCGCGCCGATCGTCTGGCGGCCGCTCTGCTGCGCCGCGGCGTAAAATCCGGCGATACCGCGCTGGTGCAGCTGGGCAACGTGGCGGAGTTCTATATCGTGTTCTTCGCGCTGCTGAAAATTGGCGTGGCGCCGGTCAATGCGCTGTTCAGCCATCAGCGCAGCGAACTGAACGCCTATGCCGAGCAGATCAAACCGGCGCTGCTGATCGCCGATCGCCAGCACGGGCTGTTTGCCGACGATCAATTCCTGAACGCCTTCCGCGCTGCGCATCCTTCGCTGCGCGTCGTGGCGCTGCGCAGCCAGCCTGAGGGCGAGCTGGCGCTGGCCGCCTGGCTGGGCGAAGCGAGCGACGGTTTTGTCGCGCAGCCTTCCGCGGCCGACCAGGTGGCGTTCTTCCAGCTTTCCGGCGGCAGCACCGGTACGCCGAAGCTGATCCCGCGCACCCACAATGACTACTACTACAGCATTCGCCGCAGCGTGGAGATCTGCCGTTTCGACGCGCAGACCCGTTATCTGTGCGCGCTGCCGGTGGCGCACAACTACCCGATGAGTTCGCCGGGCGTGCTGGGCGTGTTTTATGGCGCCGGGCGGGTGGTGTTCGCCGCCGATCCGGACGCCGGACAGTGCTTTCGCCTGATCGAACAGCATCAAATCAACGTGACGGCGCTGGTGCCGCCGGCGGTCACGCTGTGGCTGCAGGCGATCGAAGAGTGGGGCGGCAATGCCCAGCTCGCCAGCCTGAAACTGCTGCAGGTGGGCGGCGCCAAGCTGGGCGAAACGCTGGCGGCGCGCATTCAGAACGAAATCGGCTGCCAACTGCAGCAGGTGTTCGGCATGGCGGAAGGGCTGGTGAACTACACCCGGCTGGACGACGACGAGCGCCACATTCTGACGACGCAAGGGCGGCCGATGTCGCCGGACGACGAGGTGTGGGTGGCGGATGACGACGGCAATCCGTTGCCGGCGGGCGAGGTTGGGCGGTTGATGACGCGCGGGCCTTACACCTTCCGCGGTTACTACCAGAGCCCGGCGCACAACGCTGACGCCTTCGACGCCAACGGTTTCTATTGCTCCGGCGATCTGATCAGCATCAGCGAAGACGGTTACATCACCGTGCAGGGGCGGCAAAAAGACCAGATCAACCGCGGCGGGGAGAAGATCGCCGCCGAGGAGATCGAGAACCTGTTGCTGCGTCATCCGGACGTGATCAACGCCGCGCTGGTGTCGATGCCGGATGCGCTGATGGGGGAGAAGAGCTGCGCCTATATCATCGCCAACGCGCCGCTGAAGCCGGTGGTGCTGCGCCGCCACCTGCGTGAGCAGGGCGTGGCGGACTTCAAGCTGCCGGATCGCTTTATTCAGGTGGACAGCCTGCCGCTGACCCCGGTCGGCAAAGTGGACAAAAAACGGCTGCGCCAGCAACTCGACGCGCAACTACAGACTCAGGCTCAGGGAGATTAATCGATGGCCATTCCAAAACTTAATGACTACGCGCTGCCGACGGCGGACGAACTGCCGCAAAATAAAGTCACCTGGCAGGTGGAGCCGCAGCGCGCCGCGCTGTTGATCCACGATATGCAGCAGTATTTCCTCAACTTCTGGGGCGAGGACAGCGCGCTGATTAAACAGGTGGTGGAGAACATCGCCAACCTGCGCCGCTACTGCAAGCAGCAGGGCATCCCGGTGTTTTATACCGCACAGCCGAACCAGCAGAGCGATGAAGATCGCGCGCTGTTGAACGACATGTGGGGGCCGGGCCTGAACAAACACCCTGAGCAACAGGCAGTGACTGCCGCGCTGGCGCCGGACGAAGACGACACGGTGCTGGTGAAATGGCGCTACAGCGCTTTCCATCGCTCGCCGCTGCAGGAGATCCTGCAGGAGTCCGGCCGCGATCAGCTGATCATCTGCGGCGTGTATGCGCACATCGGCTGCCTGACCACCGCCATCGACGCCTTCATGCGCAACATCCAGCCTTTCATGGTGGCCGACGGCCTGGCGGACTTCTCGCGCGACGAACACCTGATGGCACTGCGTTACACCGCCGGCCGCTGCGGCCGGGTGGTGACCACCGCGTCTCTGCTGCCGGCGGCCGGCATCGCCAGCATCGACGCGTTGCGTCAGCAGATCCTGCCGCTGCTGGACGAAGACAGCGAAGACATGGGCAACGATGAAAACCTGATCGATTACGGGCTGGATTCGGTGCGCATCATGGAACTGGCGACCCGTTGGCGCAAGATCCGCAGCGACATCGACTTTATCGCGCTGGCGCGCAACCCGACCATCGACAGCTGGTGGGCGCTGCTTTCCGAAGAGAAAGCCTGATTTTAATCACGAGCAGAGGGCGGCCGTTCGGCCGCCCTGTTGGCTCTATAAGGAGATTTTGATGAATACTTTGATCACCAAGGGAAAACGTGCGGCATTTCCGCTGATGCTGCTGTCTACGCTGCTGTTCTCCAACACCTTGCTGGCGCAGACCGCGCCGGAAGTGCTGCGCAAGCCGGTCGGCAAGGGCGCCTATGAAATGGCCTACAGCCCGAGCGAGAACGCGCTCTACCTGGCCACCTCGCAGAGCCGCAAGCTGGACAAGGGCGGCATCGTCTACCGTTTGGATCCGGCCACGCTGGACGTGACCCAGATTATCCATAACGACATCAAGCCGTTTGGCGCAGCCGTCAACGCCAAGACGGGCATGCTGTTCTTCGGCAACACCGTCAATAACTCGGTGACCGCCATCGACGCCAAGACCGGCGACGTGAAAGGCCGCTTGGTGCTGGACGCGCGCCAGCGCTCCGAGACCGTCAAGCCGCTGGCGCCGCGCGAGCTGGTGGCGGATGCCGACAGCGATACCTTGTACATTACCGGGCTGGGTGAATCCAGCGTGGTGTGGGTGGTGGACGGCAAGGATCTGACCCTGCGCGCCACCGTGACCGACACCGGCAGATACGGCACTGGCCTGGCGCTGGACGCCGCCGCCAAGCGCCTGTACGTCACCAACGCCGACGGCGAGCTGGTGACCATCGATACCCAGAGCAACAAGGTGCTGTCGCGCAAGAAGCTGGATGAGGCTAAAGAGCACTTCTTCCTGAACCTCAGCCTGGATACCGCCACTCACCGCGCCTTCATCACCGATTCCAAGCAGCCGCAGGTGCTGGTGGTGGATACCCGCAACGGCAACATCCTGAGCAAGATCGACGTGCCGGAATCGCTGGCGGTGCTGTTCAACCCGGCGCGCAATGAAGTTTACGTGACCCACCGCCAGGCGGGCGAAGTGAGCGTGATCGACGCCAAGAACTACAAGGTGCTGAACACCATCAAGACGCCGACCCACCCGAACAGCCTGGCGCTGTCGCCGGACGGCCAGACGCTGTATGTCAGCGTCAAGCAGGCTTCCAGCCGCGAGAAAGAAGCGACCGCGCCGGACGACGTGATCCGCGTAGCGCTGAAATAATCCCTCGCTGGTTAAGCGCACACCGAACAGGCGAAGCGGCGACGCTCCGCCTGTTTTTTTTCGCCGTGCGATCTGCGGTATAAAGAGGGGATTGCATTATTGACCCGAAGGAACGTTGGATATGCCCGTCTCACGCTCTCCGCTGTTGTTGTCCATTATCACCTTGCTGCTGCTGGCCGCGCTGATCCACAGCGGCATCAGCCCTTACGATCGCACCACCTGGCTGATGGAGGTGGCGCCGGTATTGATCGTTTTGCCGCTGCTGTGGCTGAGCCATCGCCGTTACCCGCTGACGCCGCTGCTCTACACGCTGATTTTCTTCCACGCGCTGATCCTGATTTTCGGCGGCATGTACAGCTACGCCCGCGTGCCGCTGGGGTTTGAGGTGCAGCAGTGGCTGGGGCTTGGCCGCAACCCATACGACAAACTGGGGCATTTCTTCCAGGGGTTGGTGCCGGCGCTGGCGGCGCGCGAGATCCTGCTGCGCGGCGGTTATGTGCGGGGTCGCAAAATGCTGGGCTTCATGGTGTGCTGTATCGCGCTGGCGATCAGCGCGGTGTATGAACTGATCGAGTGGTGGGCGGCGCTGGCGCTGGGCCAGGGCGCCGATGAGTTTCTCGGCACCCAAGGCGACCCGTGGGACACGCAGTCCGACATGTTCTGCGCCTTGCTCGGTGCGATAGCCGGCCAGTGGCTGTTCGGTGGTTGGCAAGATCGGCAACTGCGGCGTTTAAAGGCGTAAGCCCGGCGGCGGTTGGGCCTGGTGAAAATAGATATTTCTCGTGCCGCCCGGTATTTGCCGGGCGGCATTTTTAATGCCGACATGATAAAACAACAGCTATCAGTTAAATATTTTGTACTCTGTAATAAAGCGCAATGTTATTTCCTATATTTATGTTTAATTAGTTTTTTATATGTTTTTATAAGAATTTTCTTAACCCATGCCGTGTGCTAGTATTCCCGTGTTTAACAAGGGCTAATTAGTATTGATTAGTTTTTTGAGCGGGGAATAATGAGATACATTATTAATAATAAGATTAAATATCATGAAGATAGATCAGAACTGGTGGATCTCGACGCTGAGCTGCCGCCTCAACCGCTCACCGCCACGTTGAACCGCCTGCTGTCCGCGTTGGTCAGAAACAATAACCTTGTGATCTCTCGCGATACCTTGCTGACGCAGGTATGGGAAGCACACGGCCAGGTGGCCTCCGGCAATAACCTCAATAACACCATTTCCATTCTGCGCAAGATGTTCGCCGCCCTGGGCGAGGACGACATTATCGTCACGTTGCCGCGCCAGGGATTCATGTTTACCGCCGCTTCGTTGAAGACGACGGACAGCCAGGCGGAAGGCTTGCCGCAGGCGGAGACGCCAGCCACGGTGGCTGAGGGCGTATCTTCGGGGGCTTCGAGACGCCTCGCTCGCCTTAAGCGTTTTGGGTTGGCCGCTTTGCTGCTGCTGGCAACGGGGAGTGGGGTATGGGCCTGGCAGGATGCCGGCTATGCGCCGCTGAGTTCGGTAAGCGTCGGGAAAATCGGCAAATGTGACGTCAGGTTTGTGACTTCCTATCATAAGCCTGTTTCTGGGCAGGTGGATTTGACGCATTTGCAAAATATGCTGGCGCAAAGAAAATCAGATCGATGCACGGAACCGGCGACGTTGCTTTATTACGATAGCAAATCGGTGTTGTCTGATGCCATTGGGCGAGTCAGAACGTCTTACTACTATTATTGCCCACAGAACGCGATAGCTACGGGCCAAATGCAATGCGAGAACTACTATGAAGACCGCGCTCAGTAAGCGCTTTTGGCGTTATAGCTACGCTCTGTTGAGTCTCGTGGCGGTGTTAGGCTGTGGCATTTCCGCGTATTTTCTGTTTCTCAAACCGGGGATGCCCGAGTGTCGGGCGGTGCTGTACATGAGCGATCAGATATCCGATAAGTTGATACAGCGGGTTTTGTTGCTCAGCGTAGTGCCGGATGGGCCCCGAAAGGCGACTTTGTTAATGAATGGCAGTCTGTTTGATGGTGACAGGCGTTATGTCATTGATCGGATTTTAGTGGTCGACTATCAGAAACAAGGGAGTAACTACAGGCTGCATTTGAAAGAGACAATAAGAAAGCCTTTGGATAATTTGGAGAAAGAAGACTTTAATCGACGATTGCCGATGTCCGCACCGGTATTCCATTGGCGGATAGAGCGAGTTGATCCGCGGCACTATCTTTTTACTGGTAACAATGCCCCATTTTTTGTTTGTGCCACTGCAGCTTGAAGGCTCCCCCGGCGTGCCGGGGGGCATTTGTTTCGTTGGCCCTGGGGATAAATGGCGCAAGGTTAAGGCTGTTTATTATTGATGTAATTGTTAATACAAGGGCTATTACTGGCTCGCGGACAATAGGTTAACCATTGCTCTTCTTTTTCGGCGCTGTCATTACGCATGTTGTCATAGTAATAGACATCCGCCTGATATTGACAGTTGAATCCAGCCTGCCGTATCTCTCGCTTAATGCTTGCCAGGTCGCCGCTGCCTAATCGCATGGTATAGATTTGGCAATTTTGCTCATTGCCCAGCGGATAAACGCTGATGCGCGTGCTGTTTTGATAAAGCACAATCGCGGCAAACGGCACTAAACAAGCGGCCATAATCATAATTAAACGCTGCGCCGAGCGATGAAAGTTAGGCAACCGAGCCTTCGGTGGCGGCGTTGAGGCTATTTCGGTTTCGCTATAATCATTACTTTTAATCTCATCTGTTTTTATATCCATCTGTTGAATGCTTAAGGCATTAAATTTGAACCCCTGACGGGGATAGGTGACAATAATATCCTCCGCGCCGAACTGCGCCAATGACTTGCGTAAGCCGGAAACGTAATTATTCAGGTTGTTATTGGAGGCTTTCAGCCCATGTTCAACCCAAACGTGGCTTTGTTGAATAAATCGAACTTTTAGGTGATTAGCGGATCTGATCGATACAGTCGTTTCAGCATTGGATCCCCATGGCAAAGCAAAAGTTTAAAATCACTAACTGGTCCGCCTACAACAACGCACTCAGGCAGCGCGGTTCACTCACTGTGTGGCTTGATGAGTCAGCCATTGCAGCATGGACTGACAGTACACAGCCCGAAGGGCGTGGCCGTCCGCTTCACTACACCGATATGGCTGTCATCACGGTTCTGATGATGAAGCGCGTGTTCAACCTGTCGCTCCGGGCATTACAGGGCTTCGTTGACTCGATTTTTAAGCTGATGGCTCTGCCGCTGTGCTGCCCGGATTACTCTCTGGTCAGCAGGCGGTCAAAGACCGTCAACATCAACATAAAGACGCCAACCCGGGGTGAAATCGCGCACCTGGTCATCGACAGTACAGGCCTGAAGGTTTTCGGTGAAGGTGAATGGAAAGTCAGGCAGCATGGGGCCGACAAACGCAGAGTGTGGCGCAAGCTCCATCTGGCCGCAGACAGTGCGACGCACGAGATTATCTGTGCCGATTTATCGCTCAGCGGAACGACAGATGCACAGGCACTGCCGGTGCTGATTAACCAGACCCACCGGAAAATCAGGGAAGCCTCAGCAGACGGCGCCTACGATACCCGTTACTGCCATGATGCTTTGCTGAGGAAAAAAATCAGGCCGCTCATTCCGCCACGAAGTGGTGCGCAATACTGGCCCGACAAGTACCATGAACGTAACCACGCCGTGGCAAATCAGCATCTGAGCGGCAGCAATGACGTCTGGAAAAAGAAAGTGGGTTATCACAGGCGTTCAGTGGCAGAAACGGCCATGTTCCGGTTCAAAACGCTCTTGGGTGCTCATCTGAGCCTGCGGGACTATGACGCGCAGGTGGGTGAAGCAATGGCGATGGTCAAAGCGCTGAACCGGATGACGCTGTTGGGGATGCCGGACAGCATCCGGATCGCATAACGGGTGTACCGGCGGGAGCTATCCTGTCGCCTGACTCTGATTTATTCAACAAAGCC
>NZ_JVEL01000443.1:0-11154 GCF_001076875.1 Serratia sp. 506_PEND | reverse complement strand
GCCAGCGCTCAAGCGCTGTTCAACACGGCGCCAGGCCGGGCTGGCCCATTCCATCGCCGATGAAACGAGTTTGATTTGGAAAATCAGTCAGTTGGGGAAGCCGGCGGCGTTTATCTGTTTCGCGATCTCGCCAGCGCCGAGGCTTATCTGGCGATGCACAGCGCTCGCCTCAAGAGCTTCGGCATCGTTGATATCAACGCAAATATCTTCGCCGTCAATGAGCCCTTGTCGCGCCTTAATCGTTGGCCGGAATAGCGCTGCCACTATGCCGGTGAGAGCGGTGCATTAGCACAATGCCTTACCGCGGGAGACTACATTCGCCAAAAGCACAGTCTCCCGCTGCTATCTGTGGCTGATTAGCCGAACCACCCGGTGGTAAAAATCTTCTTGAATGGCCAGCCGCCTTTTCCGCATACGCTTCGCATGCTGATAAAAACAATAAAGACTCAACGCCAGTAGCCCGAGCGCCAGATAAAACAGATCCACTTCACCGTCCTTGGGTTTATTCAGCAGACATCGAGAGCTAACGCACCCAAATAAATCACTAATAAAAGTACGCCTGTCGTTAATGTGATGCGGGAGTTAACGGCAAGACACAAAAAAGCAGGCGATTATCTCCCTGCTTTTTCGCCTGACGATTTATTGACAGATGGCGGCATACTTCTTCATAAACGGTGAACTGCAAAGGGATATAAGCCTGTCGTTCTTTTCTTTCTCTTTAGGGTTTGCCGCGCCGTTATTTTCCCCGATGCACTGCCCGGCGTTCTGGCCGTTGCCCGCTATACACTGGCCGATATTGCTATTGCCTGCGCCATTGGTGCTGCCCTGATTCCCTTGCACATGTTGATTGCCATTAAAACCGGCCTGCGCATAGGAGGCCACCAAAACGCAGGCACCAATCAGTGAAACAATCATTCTTCCCATGAATTAATCTCCTTTATATTATTAACCAGCTCTGAGTGAACTGCATAACTATGAACAAGTATCTGGTCCGAGGAGAGAATAACAAATTTCAGCGAAGAGAATATCCCTCATCAAAGTTAGGAATATTCTCCCTCATAGGATAACAGCCAATAAATAAAGTCATGGCTCCGATTTAGCATCAGCTTACTCATTATGGAACGCTTATGGCTGTGCACCGTTTTGACGCTCACGCCCATTATTCTGGCAGCCTG
Organism: Serratia sp. 506_PEND; assembly: GCF_001076875.1. NCBI lineage: Bacteria > Pseudomonadati > Pseudomonadota > Gammaproteobacteria > Enterobacterales > Yersiniaceae > Serratia > Serratia sp. 506_PEND. The sequence goes on along the minus strand of NZ_JVEL01000443.1, from coordinate 9,979 downwards.
TGATTGATCAAGGCCGCTTCTCAGATAATTCACCACCTGGCGTTCGCGGCAGGTAAGCTTACAGCGCTCAAGCTGGCCTGCAGAATGCGCGCCCTCCAGCATCTCGCTCAGCAATTCGAACAGACGCTGGCGATCGTCGGTGCGATACAGCACTCGATTCGCTTTCGACGCGGCAAAATATCGCTCTTTGATGGTGACGACAGGCGCCGCCGCTTCGCTATAGCCGGTTCTGCGCCAGCGCTGGGCGCGCCGACTCGCGGAAGCGATCACCACATCCGGCTGCACCGCACCGCCGGGCGCTAAAAAGCGTACTGCCTGATGGTTGGCTTGCGCATATTGCATAATGCTGTACCGCAGGCCGGCGGCAAAATAACGGTTTTCGTCATCAATAAGAAAACTAATTGACTTCACTATATATCCCTCCTGGCGTAAAATAGCACCTCACTCATTTGGCAAAGTGTTATTTTAAATTTAATATTCTTGTTAATTTATATTAAACCATTATGTGACCTTGAAAGCATTTGATTATCTAAAACTGAGGTGCTGCAACACCATTCTAACACCCCCACAAAGTTATCTGATTTTACGGCAGACCCAAGATAATAACGCTTGCCCCCTGAAAATCGCCTGTCGCGCCGGTATATCCACTTAAGGTGGAAGAGAGCGTAAACGTTTTTCCAGACGGACCAACCACGTCACTATATCCCTGCCCCAGATCGGTACCATTCACTTTTAACTGACTTTTTAACCCACCACCAAGAGACAATTGCCCCTGGGAATTTTTTGACTTAATCGCTAAATTAAAGTCATTGTTGCAGGTCACATGAATTGGTTTACTGACGGTATTACCGTTAACCGAGTCGCCACTTAAGGAACCATGATTAAGCTCAATATAAGGCTCAGTAATACTGCAAAAAGTTGGCAATATTTCAGTTTTAGGACACTCCGATACGCCACCGGGCACTGGAACCATCGATGCCGTGCTTGGTCCAGTGATAACGTAATATCCAATATAAAAACAATAATCAATGTATGGATACCAAGCGCTACGCCGAATTTCTTTATTCAAATATCCCTGTTCCCTAAATACTCTAGCCAGCTCCCCCATAGTCCGCATATCAGAAACCCTATCCGGCATGGGAAAATTGTCGTCGTAAAAATAGGCGCCATCACGAATTCCATAAATTCCCAGCATACACCCCATACCGGAAGTCCTACATCCGAAAAGTATATTCTTAGCTGGGTCATCCTCATCCCAGCGGATGACTTTCACCTTAAATATTTTTTGTTGTGGATAAAGTTTTATATCCATTTCCCAGGCAGCTCTTACTTGATTAGTTATTAGCAAGAGCGTACTTAGCATAATAATGCATCTTACGACCTTTTTCATAAGCCCTCACAAAATCATATAAATTAGTGAATACAAAGAATATCGCTCATCATTGATTACAAGATGAAATTTAACTGACACCTAGTAATATAAGAGGCCTACCGCAAGAAAAATCCCTTACTGATAATCAGCCTGTAAGGTCGCCGTGGCGGAAAACGCGCCCTCGATCAACGTCGAGCCCGGCTTGGCTATCGGTACCGCCTCCAGCAGCGGTAAATCACCGGGTACAATGTTTAACGGCGTATTGATAATAAATGGCGTATTATTTTGGTAAATTCGGATGCCGAGATCGAGTTTATTGGTCTGTAGCGCGGCGCGCTCAAAGCTGACGCCACCCTTTAACGTCAACGTCATTTGCCAGGGCAAAGCGCCGCGTTCACAGGTGATGCTATAATCAATAGTCTGGCGATAATTCTTCCCATCAACCTTATTCACCCCCACTCGGTCACCGAAATCGACATCAATTTTTTTTCCGCCGTTAATCGTGCAGGGCGGCGGAGCAATAAGCCCGCCGCGAAACGTCATGTTTACCCCCTCAGCAGCCTCAAGGGAGACATATGGCGCTACCAACAAAAATAAATAAACCGCTGTCACGTTCTTATTCATCTCTTATCCTTGCTATTGATAATCGACATACAGCATGGCGGAAGCGGTAAAGTCTCCCGTTTTTAAATCGGCTCCACTCTTTTTTACCGGCACCGCATAGAGATCGATAAGATTGGGATAGTTAAAATTCACCCAGCTGTTGATCGGCAACTTCTTTCCCGGCTGCTGCTGTTCAAAGGCGATCCCTAACCCATCCCTGCTGGTTCTTAATACCGTGCCGTCATAGACCGCGCCATCCCCTTTAATTTGCAGCTTCATGGCGTTCTTAGCCTGCTCATCACATTTCAGGCTATAATCTATTTTCTTGCGATATGCATCCCCATCAATACGGGTGGTCATGATCTCGTCGCCAAAATTCACGTATATCTGCTGCTTCTCGTTCAATATGCAGGGCAATGGCGCCATAATCGTCACTTTAACCGTTATCGGTGTTTCTGCATTGCCATTGCCCCCCCATAGCATGCCCGTGAACATCAGCAGGCAAGAAAGCTCTCTTCTACTTAAACGCGTCTTCACATGTCCTCCTTGCCTGTTCCGCCGCATTGGGCACGCTATTTCCACCGTGCTTAGTCATAACTAAGGTTAAAATCTATTCTTGCCTGATAAACTCCTGCTCTTAGCGGCGACAGCGTACGTTCAGGAATAATCGTGTAGGTTAAAACGTCGGTACCCGGCTTTACCCATAGCGGCGCCCCTCTGCTGCCTAAACGGGCATCCCGGCCGTATTGATCCAACAGTCGAAGGCCAAACCCCGTGGCCCCCGCCACTCTCACCAGGTGCGAATCATCTTTATCGGCCGGCGCCTTAAAGCTCACCCGCACCGCAGGCTGATCCGCCGCCCAACTCAGCGCTCCGGTTCGTTCATCCCGGCTGGCAGCCCGAGAGTTCAGACAGTCGCGCAGCCGCAGCTCAAACTGCACCGATGTGCCGCGATCGCCCAACTGGGCCAACCGCCCTGTAGTCACTTCGCCCAGAGCAATGTCCTGCCGCGCGCTGTCCATCTCCAGACGACAGGCATTTACCGCCAACGAACCATGCACGTAGAGCACACCGTTAGCCCCCTCGACCTCCCAGTTGTCCACCGCCTGCGCCGCCGGCAACAACCACAGCAGCGCGGTCAGGCTCAGCGGCGCCATCAGCGCTAACCCGCCCAGCACCGCGTAGTAGCGCAGCTCGGCACACAGCTGCCGCCTGTCGTCCGTTATCAATCCTTTACCTGCCATCCGCCGTTCTCCTTGTCGGTTTATTCATATTCCAGGCCAAAGGTGGCGACGGCGGAAAATGCGCCGAGACCGATGCTCTTTTGTGCGAGCGCCGTCGGCTCACCCTGCACATAAACCTGCAGGGCCAGGCTAGTGCTGCCGCTGGCCAGCGTCATCTCCTGACTGGGCTTATTGAGCGCCACCGGCTTACCTTCCGCCGTTTCCAACCCCAATGCGATACCGCTGGCCTGGCTGCCGCCATCCAGCGCCAGCAGGTCAGGCAATTCAAGACTCTTATTGCCGCTGAAGGTTATCTTTACCGTTTGACCGAGACTAAGATCGCAATCTTGCAACGTCAGAGTAAACGGCTTGGTCGGCGTACGGCCATTGGCATAAAGGTACTTGTCGATGACCGTGCCAAAATCCAAACGGATGTCCTCATCTCCCGGTTTAAGCGTGCAAGGCTCCGCCACCAGCGCACCGTGAAACAACATATTGTCCGCCGCCATCACCGATCCGGCTGCCATCCCTGCCACCAGCGCCAGCACACATCCCAGTCGCTTGCTCTTCATGCCGCCTCCTCCCGCTCAACGCCCTGGCGTATTACTCCGCCGCCTTCTTCTCTGGCACCACCGTGCAGGCGCTGCCGCTGCAGTTGAAACTTAGCGGCGGCCGGCCGCCGTAGTCGTTGATGTAGGTCAGCACCGGGCTGTTGCCCACGCTGCCCGCGCTTACCGTTAACGGCGTGCTACCCTTCGGCGGCACCATAAACGGCTCGAAGCCTTTGGCACCTTCAACGCCCTTGCGACTGGCGGCATCTACAATAGTGACGTAGTACGGCGTTGGGTTGTTGACGATGTACTTGTCACCCTGCTTGCTCAGCGTCAGCTGTTCCTGCCACGGCGCCGCGTTGCGTTCCGGCGCGATCGCCGCCGGGCGGTAGAACAGTTTGATACGCGTCTGCAATGCGATTTGCAGCGAGTTCGGTTTGTTGCTCTTCGGCGGGATCTCGCGCAGGTTGAAGTAGTACAGCGTCTCGCGGTCCTGCGGCAGCATTTTCGCCGCCGGCAGCGCCTGGATCTTCACCTGACTCGGCTTGCCCGGCTCGATGCGCTGCACCGGCGGCAGTACCGTCAGCGGGCTCTGGATCTTGTTGCCCTGCTCATCCTCCAGCCAGCCCTGGGCCAGGTACGGCAGCTGCTTGTTCTGATTGCTCACGCTCAGGCTCACCGACTGCACGCCGCCATCGAAGATCACTCGGGTACGGTCCAATGCGATGGCTGCCTGCGCCGTCGGTGCCAGGACGCCGGCCAATAAAGTGGTCGTGGCCAACAGACCGATAACATTACGTTGCTTCATCATAAAAACTCCTCAATTCAGTGTTCTTCGCCGTTCGCACCGGCGCTTAATGCCCGGCACGGCAGCAGTAAATTCGTCGCCAACATCTCAGCCGGCAGCGGCGTCGGCATTTGCACCTCACACTGCACGGCGCCGTCCCAGCGCACCGTCATGCGCTCGCCGGCGTTGATGCCGCTCAGGTAGACACTGCCGCCGTCGTTGACGATACCGGTCTCCTGTTTACGGGCATTCAGCACTGTCGCGCCGAACGGCGGTTCACTGCCGTCCGCCAGCTTGATCACGGCCATCGCCTTCTCCCCGGCGATCACCGCAAACTTGCGGTAACCGATGGCGCCTTCGGTCAGCGTCGCCTGCACTACCGATTTAATCGCTTCGGCGTTGTCGCCCAGCTTGTCCAGATCGATGCTGGCGTTGTTACGGTAGTAGCTGTTGATATCCGTCACCACCGCCTTGCCCCAGCGGTTGCTCGCCACCGCGCTGCCGTAGCCGCGTACCGGCACCCCGGCCACACCTTCGGTATCCAGCAACAATCGAGTATCGCCCGCCCTGCTGGTGCGGTGCAGCGCCCCGCCTTCCGCAGTCAGCGTCATGCCGCCCTGTGCCGACAGGCCGAATGCGCTGTAGCGGTCCTGCTGGTAGCTGGCGTTGGCGCTCATCCGTGCCAAATCACCGTCGCGGTTGTAGTAGCCGCTCAGATTAGCGCCGCTGCGCGAACCGCCGGCGCTGATCTGGTAGTTGCTGCGATCGTCGATGCGATCGTAATACCCCACACGGTGGGTATTGTCGTCACGGTTCAGCGTGGCGTTATAGCTCAGCGTGGTGCCATTACCCCACGGCACCGAGAGCCCCAAATACATGCCGTCGTCATTGCGCGCGTTGTAGCGGTTGCGGTAGGCCGACAGCGACAGGCTCAAGCTCTTGATGTTTCCCACATCGAAGTAACGCGACAGCGTCAGGTTGTAACGATCGTTGGCCGGCCGGTCCCAATAGGTCTGGTGGCTGTAGTTGAGGTAGGCACTCAATCCCAGATCGCGCAGCTGCTGATTGTAGGTGATGGTGTACATCTCCTTGCTGCTGCCGTACCGCTGCCCGTATCTACGGGCGTTCAGGTACTCGCCCATGCTCATAAAGTTCTGTTCCGAGAAGCGGTAGCCGGCGAAGGTCACCTGGCTGTCCAGCTCGTCGAAGCTTTTCGAGTAGCTGAGGCGGTACGAACCGCCGCTCAGCGTCTCGTCGTTGTACGGCAGTTTGGCGCGCGACTGGGTAACGTCGAATGACAGCGCCCCCAGCAGCAACAGATCACGCCCGATACCCAGCGCCAGTGCGTTATAGTCGCCACCGAGTAACGTACCGCCATACAACGACCAACCGTTGCTCACCCCCCAAGAGAATTCGCCGGTGCCGAACATCGGCCCCTGGTAACGGTGATCCATGTCCGACGGCTTACCCGCCACCAGCTTGTAACGCAGCGAACCGGGCCGCGTCAGGTACGGGATGCTGGCGGTGCTCATTTTGAATTCCTGCACGCTGCCGTCCTGCTCCTCCACCCGCACGTCCAGTTCACCGGAGACCGCATCGTTGAGGTCCTGAATGCGAAATGGCCCGGCGGCTACGGTGGTTTCATACAGTACCCTGCCCTGCTGACTGATGGTCACCTTGGCGTTGCTCTTCGCCACCCCGGTTACCTCCGGCGCGTAACCGCGCAGGTTGGGCGGCAGCATGCTGTCGTCGGAACGCAGGCTCACCCCACCAAAGCGGAAGCTGTCGAACACCCCGGAGTCCAGATAGTCTTCACCCAGAGTCAGCTTGGAACGCAGCGCCGGCACGGCCCGATAGGCGTAATAACGGCTCCAGTCCAGCCGCTTGTCCGTCGGCTGACCGGAACCGGTCTGGTGGCGCAGGTTCGCCTGCCAGTCGGCACGCAGCCGCCAGGCACCCAGGTTAGCCCCCGCCGTACCGTTGCCACTCAGGCTGTAATCCTGCGTGCCATATTTCAGCTGGCGCTGTGTCTGCGCGTTCAGGTTGTAGTCGAGCAGCATGCCGGGAATGCCTTCGTCCCAGCGCGCCGGCGGATCCCAATCCTCCGAGACATAATCCAGGTAGGCCTGGGGGATGTTCAGGTACAGTGCCGAGGTGGCCAGATCGCCACGCATTTCCATCCCCGGCAGGCTGGCCTCGTCCAGACAGGCCCCCTCACGCCACCAGGTCAGCTTTTTGAGCATGTCGTCCTTAATGCCCAACTGCTCGACCAGCGCTGGCGTAAGGCAGGCGCGGCTGCCGTTGGCATCGTCGTCCGGAGCATAGAACGCCACCGATTGCTCCGGCAGATCGTTCTTGTTGACGTGCACCACCATGCTGTAGCTGCCGGGCATAATGAAGCCGCCACGCGAAAACTGGCTCAGATCGATATTTTTACGATCGTTGACGTCCAGCACATCGGTATTGAACTGAATCTCCTCCGCGTTAGCGACAGGCGCCCAGACGCTCCCCAGCGCCAGCGCCACACCGGTGCTCAGAAGATGAAAACGAAACGGCTTCCCTGCAGGCAAAAACATCATGTCCACAACCTTTTATTTATTAGAGTCCTTGTAAATAACGCTCGCCTCAGTAGTAATCCATTTTGAAACGCACCGCGGAGAAATAGTCACCCGCTTTTAGTGGCTGGTTATTGCCGATTAACGTCATGGCGTAATTCAGGCGATAACTTCCCGGAATAATATTCATTGGCGGCATAGGCGCACCCGGCCTGGCTATATTTCCGGCGGCATCAGTGATTCTCAGTGCTATTCCTGAAGCCTCGCCTTTTACACCGAATAATTCACCGTCGGCAAAACCGTCAAAGGTGACTTGAAATTGTTTCCAGTCCGGCAGCGTTTTATCTGCTCGCTCCAGTACGCAATTCACTAATTCAATGCTGAACGGCACCGCCCGCCCCTGCCCGTCGCGAATAATATCGGCGAAAGGAACCATTTCCATATTGATTGTTTGTTCACGACTCTCCGTGGCAATGGCGCAGGCAGTATCGAGAATAGCTCCTTGCATATTGACGCGCCCCCAGCCCTGCGAGGCAGAAATAGCCTGTGAGCTAAAACCTAACAACGCGCACAATAGGCAAGGTGCCACCGTTCCTTGTCTCATCATGTTCTCTTCCTTCCCTGTGAAGTAACGGGGTCTAAATGGCATGCGGGTGATCCCGCATGCCCGATAATCAGACGTCCATCATTGGGAGAATGATTACTGGTAAGCCAGGGTGAAGTCTGCAACAGACTGGAATTCGCCAGGAACAACCCCGGTAGAAGCATTAACGCCCTGCAGGTAGGCGGCGAAGCTCAGGGTGTTGGCGCCGTTTTGCAGCGTTTGCGCATTGGTTTTCGTACCCAGCACGATGTCGTTGCCGGAGCCGTCGGTGATAGCGATGCCCGCACCCTTAGCGGTACCGGTAATGCCCAGCAGCTTGCTGTCAATGGCGGAAACGGCGCCGGTGAAGGTCAGAGAAACGGTGTTGTTCTTGCCAGGAACAGCAGTTGTCAGCTCGCAGTTTTCCAGTTTGATATCAAAGTTGCGCGGGGTAGATTTACCGCCGTTTTTCAACGCCACGTTAGAGATCGCACCCAATTCAACGGTCTGATCCATTGACTCAGGAGAGATAGAGCAAGGCGCGTCGATAATAGAACCCGAGAAGGTCACTTTACCGTGGCCCTGGTCTGCCGCGTTAGCCAGAGAAGAAACACCAAAAGCCATAACGGCGGCCAGCATGATTTTATTCAGTTTCATAGAGATCCCTTACATTCCTTAGTAAGTAGTGGAGAAAATTAAATCCTTAGAGTCACATCTTCAACGCACCGTATTATTTCTGGGCGTAGCTTCCGTGGCTAATACGTTGCGTTTCCGCACCCCGTATCAGTGGAAACAAATTTACACTCCCCATTACAAAAATGGAATGTTATGTCGTAAAAATACAAAAACACAGTTTATTATATAAATAAAATTCATTTATATAGATTTTAATGCCAAGAATTATCATTTAATTATCTATATTTATTTTAATTCACTTGTATGCATACAACTATTTCACACCAATTATAGAGAAAGAGAGAAAAATCCTATTTACCACCACCCCAAGGGATTGAAAAAAGCGCAAGCAGGTCTCAGAATAATCTCTCGACAGGAAAGTTGACGGGTAAATGAAATGATTTTCATTATAAATGAGAGCATCCTCTATAACGAGGAGGAAGGCACATTGATGCATATCGATAATGCCAGCAATAAAGTAGCTTTACTTAAACCGACCAGCAGATTGCTTTCGTTGTTTATTCGTAATAACGACAAACTGCTGCTACGAGAGAGGTTGCTTAATGACGTTTGGGGGCTTTGTTGAATAAATCAGAGTCAGGCGACAGGATAGCTCCCGCCGGTACACCCGTTATGCGATCCGGATGCTGTCCGGCATCCCCAACAGCGTCATCCGGTTCAGCGCTTTGACCATCGCCATTGCTTCACCCACCTGCGCGTCATAGTCCCGCAGGCTCAGATGAGCACCCAAGAGCGTTTTGAACCGGAACATGGCCGTTTCTGCCACTGAACGCCTGTGATAACCCACTTTCTTTTTCCAGACGTCATTGCTGCCGCTCAGATGCTGATTTGCCACGGCGTGGTTACGTTCATGGTACTTGTCGGGCCAGTATTGCGCACCACTTCGTGGCGGAATGAGCGGCCTGATTTTTTTCCTCAGCAAAGCATCATGGCAGTAACGGGTATCGTAGGCGCCGTCTGCTGAGGCTTCCCTGATTTTCCGGTGGGTCTGGTTAATCAGCACCGGCAGTGCCTGTGCATCTGTCGTTCCGCTGAGCGATAAATCGGCACAGATAATCTCGTGCGTCGCACTGTCTGCGGCCAGATGGAGCTTGCGCCACACTCTGCGTTTGTCGGCCCCATGCTGCCTGACTTTCCATTCACCTTCACCGAAAACCTTCAGGCCTGTACTGTCGATGACCAGGTGCGCGATTTCACCCCGGGTTGGCGTCTTTATGTTGATGTTGACGGTCTTTGACCGCCTGCTGACCAGAGAGTAATCCGGGCAGCACAGCGGCAGAGCCATCAGCTTAAAAATCGAGTCAACGAAGCCCTGTAATGCCCGGAGCGACAGGTTGAACACGCGCTTCATCATCAGAACCGTGATGACAGCCATATCGGTGTAGTGAAGCGGACGGCCACGCCCTTCGGGCTGTGTACTGTCAGTCCATGCTGCAATGGCTGACTCATCAAGCCACACAGTGAGTGAACCGCGCTGCCTGAGTGCGTTGTTGTAGGCGGACCAGTTAGTGATTTTAAACTTTTGCTTTGCCATGGGGATCCAATGCTGAAACGACTGTATCGATCAGATCCGCTAATCACCTAAAAGTTCGATTTATTCAACAAAGCC
>NZ_JVEL01000442.1:0-3284 GCF_001076875.1 Serratia sp. 506_PEND | reverse complement strand
GTGCTTCCATGAGTTAAATAATACATCTATTTGGATGCTTATTCAATATATAAATATATAAAATGATGTTATTTGTAGAAGGCAACTGCACAAATGCTGAAAGTATCACGGGCGGTGAATTGCCGGGCCTTGCGGTCGTCCATATAGCGCAACCCCTCCCGCCGCCCTGCACAGCCCAAAACTGACTGACAGGCATCGGAGTATCAATAAAGCCCGCCGGAACGGCCGCAGTTAGCGCGTGAGCCTTGGCGAACGGTACGCCGCCACGTTTACGCGGCGGGGCGCTGTATCTGCGCGTGTGAGCATAGCGAGCTTCGGGGCGATAGCAGGGGAGCCATGCATCCAATTAACCGCACGTTGATTGCAAAGCATTCGAAAAATCTAATCCTCCCCTTCACACTTGGCACCTTCAAAACTTTGGTTTATCCATTGTTCCCATTCTCCTTTTACCGATTGAATACGCTGTTGCAGTATTACCAGCATCGCTTCTACAACCGTGGGGAGAATGACTTCGGTATGTGCGCCAGCAGCAAGGTATTGCGCCAGGTCAAAGGCGGCCTGAGCGGCTTCCTGTTGAGGTGTTTTTTTCTCTGGCAGGCGATGGATAGCCAACAAGTCCGGGTGACGATTTGCAAGTAGCAACAGATAGTTATATTCACCGATCGATAGCTTTGTTCCCGTGGCCCCTTTATTTTCCTTTTTTTGCCAGGCGTTATACACCATGCCAAAATGCTGTGCCGCTTCTGAGAGGGATAATCTGGCAGCTTCTCTCGCTTCTGTCACCTGCTGTGGCGTGGGTTTCTCTGTGATCATGCTTTTTTCTCTGCTATGAAGTCGATAAATTCCTGTGTAAGATCCGGCAGTGGGTAATCATCCGGCGCAATCACATCTGAAAGGTTCACGAAATACACCTGATTGAGCGTTTCAAACCGCTTTTCCTTGATCCCCTGAGCACGTTCTTCCCGCGTTGGGTTCGTCCTATCTAATACCGTAAATTGCAGTTTGTATTGCTGGCCATCACAGTACACCGCCAGCATTTTCCTCACCCGCCCTTTACTGCGGGTAAAAAATATCGGTTCCATTATCCGTTCTCCTGGGTCTAGAAGGAAGCAAACAGAAAGCGCGGGTTCGATGCCCGCGCTGACTGTCACCGCTCCAGTGTGGATAAAAAACCCACAACTCTAATTAATTGATCTTTACTGAGCGCGTCAAGTTTGAGCTTATAGGTATCGCCATAACCTTCTGACACATCACCAGTCATGCCCTGCATCCTGATACTACACAAAATCCCGTAGTATCCGTCATAGTCGCGGGTTTCCACCAAACGGGAAAGCAGGCCGATCACCAGGCGTTTTTCTTCCCTTTGGCGGGCCACACCCGCCTGATCAGCGGCGGCAATGGCAATTTGTTGCTCTGCATTAACCAAAATTTTTCGCTTGATGTCCTCAGCAATCCCCCACGGATCACGGGCTGGTGCGACAGTACACCTTGAATGTTCATTAGAACGATGCCCACGCCGAACGCCCCCGACCAAAATTATCCGGCCTTTCTCCATGCGCACGCCTATTGAGTAGTTCTTGAACGCCGGGTTCATCAAACTGATACGGTAAGCATCCGCAGGGATACGCTTATCAATACGCCAACCGTTCCCCAGGAACGCACAAACACGATTAAAAACGGGTGAATACTGTTCGTTAAATGATGTCATTAGTCCTCCTGAAACCGCATATTGGGGGGCTTTCGCCCCCCAGTCCGTTTATGCCCGCGCTTCTACTGCTTTTCGGCCCGTCGCCCGGCGTTTGCCGTTGGTGCCGTACATTTCGCGGATCTCATCCATGCTGTGCTCTTTGCGGTTCCAGCGGCTTTTATGTTCTTCGGGACGGTAAAACCACTGTTTTTTCTTGGCCGCCCATTTACACCCCATTTCTTTTAATACGTCTTTATGCTCGCGTGTATCGCCACTGATCCAAACCCAATTACCAATAACCTCAAAAACGACGCCAGACAACCCAGACAGGGCGGCAAGGATATTCTCTAACTCTTCACCGTAGTTATAACTGGCGTTTTCATCATCAGACTGAAATTGATTTATGTTATCGATATTAGCCATCAAAAATTCGAAAGCAGCATTTACGGCCTTCATCAATTCAGCGCCTAATGGGTTACGGTCTGGATGATATTTAAGCGCCAACTTTTTGTATGCGGACTTAATATCTTTATCCGTCAACTGGCTTTGTTGAATAAATCAGAGTCAGGCGACAGGATAGCTCCCGCCGGTACACCCGTTATGCGATCCGGATGCTGTCCGGCATCCCCAACAGCGTCATCCGGTTCAGCGCTTTGACCATCGCCATTGCTTCACCCACCTGCGCGTCATAGTCCCGCAGGCTCAGATGAGCACCCAAGAGCGTTTTGAACCGGAACATGGCCGTTTCTGCCACTGAACGCCTGTGATAACCCACTTTCTTTTTCCAGACGTCATTGCTGCCGCTCAGATGCTGATTTGCCACGGCGTGGTTACGTTCATGGTACTTGTCGGGCCAGTATTGCGCACCACTTCGTGGCGGAATGAGCGGCCTGATTTTTTTCCTCAGCAAAGCATCATGGCAGTAACGGGTATCGTAGGCGCCGTCTGCTGAGGCTTCCCTGATTTTCCGGTGGGTCTGGTTAATCAGCACCGGCAGTGCCTGTGCATCTGTCGTTCCGCTGAGCGATAAATCGGCACAGATAATCTCGTGCGTCGCACTGTCTGCGGCCAGATGGAGCTTGCGCCACACTCTGCGTTTGTCGGCCCCATGCTGCCTGACTTTCCATTCACCTTCACCGAAAACCTTCAGGCCTGTACTGTCGATGACCAGGTGCGCGATTTCACCCCGGGTTGGCGTCTTTATGTTGATGTTGACGGTCTTTGACCGCCTGCTGACCAGAGAGTAATCCGGGCAGCACAGCGGCAGAGCCATCAGCTTAAAAATCGAGTCAACGAAGCCCTGTAATGCCCGGAGCGACAGGTTGAACACGCGCTTCATCATCAGAACCGTGATGACAGCCATATCGGTGTAGTGAAGCGGACGGCCACGCCCTTCGGGCTGTGTACTGTCAGTCCATGCTGCAATGGCTGACTCATCAAGCCACACAGTGAGTGAACCGCGCTGCCTGAGTGCGTTGTTGTAGGCGGACCAGTTAGTGATTTTAAACTTTTGCTTTGCCATGGGGATCCAATGCTGAAACGACTGTATCGATCAGATCCGCTAATCACCTAAAAGTTCGATTTATTCAACAAAGCC
>NZ_JVEL01000441.1:0-9608 GCF_001076875.1 Serratia sp. 506_PEND | reverse complement strand
GGCGCCGCGCTGGCGATCGTGCTCGGCATCGGCATTCCGGGCATTCCCGATCAGTGGTTCATCTCCGCCAACGCTTTTATCTTCGCGCTGTTCGCCGCGCTGATGCTCGACGGCATCACGCGCTGGACGCGGGTCGCCACCTCCGGCGTAGTGCTGTTCGGCATCGCGCTGGTGTTTACCTTCAACGCGCTGGTCTCGATGATGCAATTCATCGCCAGCGAGGACACGCTGCAGGGGCTGGTGTTCTGGACCATGGGCAGCCTGGCGCGCGCCTCGTGGGACAAGCTGGGCATTCTGTTCGGGGTGTTCGCCGTGCTGCTGCCGCTGTCGATGATGAGCTCGTGGAAACTGACCGCGCTGCGTCTGGGTGAAGACCGGGCGGTGAGCTTCGGCATCGACGTGCGTCGTCTGCGGCTAACCACGCTGCTGCGCATCAGCATGCTCTCGGCGCTGGCGGTGGCTTTCGTCGGGCCGATCGGCTTTATCGGCCTGGTGGCGCCGCACATCGCCCGCATGATCTTCGGCGAAGATCACCGTTTCTACCTGCCGGCCAGCGCGCTGATTGGCGCGCTGGTGCTGTCGATGGCCTCGGTGGCGTCGAAAAATCTGGTGCCCGGCGTGATCATTCCGGTGGGCATCGTCACCTCGCTGGTCGGGGTGCCGTTCTTCCTGAGCATTATTCTGCGCCATCGGGGGAACGTATGAACCAGGGCTTGCGTATAGAACACTTCTCGGCGGGCTACCCGAAACGCCAGGTGATCGACGATCTCTCGGTGCCGATGCTGCCGCGCGGGCAAATCACCGTGCTGCTGGGGCCGAACGGCAGCGGCAAATCGACGCTGCTGCGCTCGCTGGCCGGGCTGAACCCGGCGCAGGGCAAGCTGTGGCTGGACGACGGCGATCTGATGCAGATGCCGTTCGCTCGTCGCGCGGAGAAAGTGGTGTATCTGCCGCAGTCGCTGCCCGCCGGGGTGCACCTGCACGTGCTGGAGTCGATCATCGTGGCGCAGCGCGCCTCGGGCGGCCGCAGCAACGCCGGCAGCGAAGCGGAGGTGATGGCCCTGCTGGAGCAACTGGGCATCGCCCATCTGGCGTTGAGTTATCTCGATCAGCTGTCCGGCGGCCAGAAACAGCTGGTGGGGTTGGCGCAGTCGCTGATCCGTCAGCCGTCGCTGCTGCTGCTGGATGAGCCGCTGAGCGCGCTCGATCTCAACTATCAGTTCCACGTGATGGATTTGGTGCGCCGTGAAACCCGCAAGCGCAATATCGTGACGGTGGTGGTGGTGCATGACATCAACATCGCGCTGCGTCACGGCGACCACGTGCTGATGCTGCAGGATGGCGATCTGATCGCCGATGGCGCGCCGGATCAGGTGATTACGCCGCAGAGCCTGGCGCGGGTCTACGGCGTGCGCGGGCGCATCGAACGTTGCTCGCAGGGCACGCCGCAGGTGCTGATAGACGGTTTGGTAAACCAGCCGACGATTTAACCCAAGAAAAAGCCCGGCATCGCCGGGCTTTCTTTATCGCGCAGTGTGATTCAGCGCCTCGCTCACGCGTTCGACGACGTGTTGGGCGGTGACGATGCCGCCGGACAGATAGACCTCGGCCGCCGGCAGGTAAACCACCTGGCCTTTTTTCACCGCCGTGGTTTTCTTCAGTGCGGTGCCGGTGAGGATTTTCTGCGGCGCCACCGCGTTCGGCCGCCCGGTCGCGGCGTCTCTGTCGATGACGAACAGCCAGTCCGGATTCAGCTTGGCCACCTGCTCAGGCGTCAGCTTGTTGCCGCGCACGTCTTTTTCATCGGACTGCAACGCGGACGCGAAGCCGAGGGCGTCATAGACGAAGCTGAAACGGCTCTTGGGGGCGTAAGCGCTGATCTTGCCGCCGGAGAACAGCACCACCAGCCCGCGTCCGGCCTGGGCGGCCTGCGGTTTGACCGCCGCGATCTGCGCATCCAGCTTGTCGATCGCCGCCTGCGCCTGTTGCTGCTTATCGAACAGCTCGCCCAGCTGCAGGGTGCGCTGTTTCAGGCTGCCCAACTGATCCTGCTGATCGACGGACATGTTCAACGTCGGCGCCAGCGTGTTCAGCTCGTCATAGGCTTTGGACGCCCGGCCGGCGATCAGGATAAGATCCGGTTTGGCGGCGCGCAGCACGGCCATATCCGGTTGGAACAGGGTGCCGGCATTGAGGTATTTGTCATCCTGATAGCGCTTCAGGCTATCCGGCAAGTTCTTGCGGTTGCCGGGCAGCGCCAGCGGCTCGACGTCCAGCAGCTGCAGCGTTTCCAGCGAGGCGTAATCCAGCACCACGATGCGCTGCGGGTGCTTCTTCACCTCGGTGCTGCCGTTCAGGTGCTGGACGTTGACGGTAGCCGGGGTAGCGGCTACCTGCGTATCGGTTTTGCTGTGGCAACCCGCCAGCGCCATCGCGGCCAGCAGGGCGATCATCAGGGGGGAGCGGCGTAATTTCATGGAGCTTCCTCATGGTGATGGAATGAAAAGGGCGCGCGGCGCGCGCCCAGGGGCATCAGAAGTTGTAGGTCATGCCGACGGTGTAACGGCGGCCGTCCAGCGTGGTGTTGTAGTGATCGTAATCCACGGTCTTGTCGAGGATGTTGTAGACCCCGCCGGTCAGCTGCAGGTTTTTCGCCGCCTGGTAGCTCAGGCCCGCATCGACGAAGGTGTAGGACGGCGTGCTCTTGGCCATCGAGGTACGGCTCAGATACTCAGACGTTTTGCTGCGGAAATTAACGCGCGACCACAGGCTGAGGTCCTGCGTGGCGCGCCAATCCAGCACGGTGTTAACCATGTGCTTCGGCATCTGGTTGAGCGCCTTGCCCTGGAACTCGCCGCTCTTCTGCTCGGAAGAGGTGTAGGTGTAGTTGGTGTTCCACTTCCAGTCTTTGTTGATCTGCCAGCCGAAGGTGGCTTCTACGCCGCGCATATTGGCTTTGTCGACGTTGACGCGATCGCTGATAAAGTCGTAGACGTCATTGCCGATCTTACAGTCCGGCGTGTCTTCGCAGCGGCGCACTTCGGTGATCTTGTTCTTGAAGTCGGTGTTGAAGACGGTGACCCCGGCGTTGATGCCTTTCAGGCTATCCCACATCAGGCCGATCTCTTCGCTCAGGCTCTTCTCCGGCTGCAGATCCGGGTTGCCGACGATGATGCCTTTACGCACGCCGCCGCCGGTGACCTGGCCCCAGTTGGCGGAGGATTGGCGCAGATCCGGCGAACGGTAGCCGGCGGAAACGCCGCCTTTCAGCGTCCACTGCTCGGTCAGGTGCCAAACGCCGTACATGCGCGGCGACCAGTGGCTGCCGAAGTTCTGATCGCGGTCCATACGGATGCCGCTGGTCAGGCTAAAGTCATTGGTCAGCGCCCATTCGTCTTCGGCGAACAGCGCCCAGCTCCAGCGCGTCAGTTGATTGACGTCTTGCGCCGAGCTTAGCTGGTTGCCACTGTCGCCCAGTTTCTCATAGCGGTATTGGCCGCCGAGGTTCAGCATGTGGGAACCCAGCTCGAACTGGTTCTGGGTGTTGAAGATGGTGTTGTACATCTTCATTTTGCGGCCCGGGTTGTTGGTCTCTTCCCGCTGAACGTAGCTGGTGGAGTTGCCGAAGTCGTAATAACCGTTGTGGGTCAGCGAGTAGTTGGTGCGGGTGTAGAGATCTTCGCTGCGGGAAGTTGGGGTGCATTTGCCTTTGCTGCAGCGCTCCGCCACCACCGATTTGCCCGGCGTGCTGTTGCGATCCTGCAGCGAGCGGCCGATTTCGAAGTCGAATTCGTTTTTCTCGTCCGGGGTCAGGGTGAACACCGCAGTGCCGCTGCGCATGCGCTGTTCGTTGTAACCGTTGACGATTTTATCTTCCGCGCGGCGTGAGAGCAGGCCGTTGACCCGCAGGCCGAGCAGGCCTTCAACCAGCGGACCGGACGCGTAGGCGTTGGTCTGGAACAGGTCGCCGGAATCGCGGTTTTCCTGAAGGGTGGCATCGCCGTGCAGCGAGCCTTTCCACTCGGTGCGTGAGGTTTTACGGGTGATGACGTTGATCACGCCGCCCATGGCGTCGGAACCGTACAGCGAAGACATCGGCCCGCGCACCACTTCGATGCGCTCAATGGCTTCCAGCGGCGGCAGCCAGCCTTGTTCGATGCCGGCGTTGTCGCTGTTCGGGCGGGTGCCGCGGGTGTCGACGCGCTTGCCGTCCACCAGGATCAGGGTGTACTTGGAAGACATGCCGCGGATGCTGATGTCGCTTTTACTGCCGCCGTCGGTGACCACCACGCCCGGCACGTCTTTCAGCGCGTCGGTGATGTCGCGGTAAGCCTTGTCTTCGATTTGCTGGCGCGGGATCACCGAGATGGAAGCGGCGGAGTCCTGAATTTTTTGCTGGAAGCCGGAGGCGGTGACGACCATGGTGTCCTGGGTGTCGTTCTGCGGCGCGGCCAGTGCGGCGGTGGCGCTGAGTGAGGCAATCACCAGAGCGGCGAGCTTGCTGTAACGTGGCGTTTCCATGAGGTGAACCTTTCCTGGATTGAAGTGAAAGTAATTAACCAATTGAATTTCTAATGAAATTATTCATCGTTCGCTGAGAAATACTTCGCTTCGTCAGCGTTGCGTGAGGGTATTGTAAGGATTTTTTACTGAATGTAAACGCTAATGATAATTCATATCATTTGTATGCTTGTTCTGCTGACGGGAAAGGGTAAACGGATGAATTAAAGGGAAAAGCGGCGCAGCGGGCGTGCGCCGGGGGGATCAGCGTTTCTGGATGTAGGTGATGGCCAGCGCCAGCGCCAGCACCAGGCCTTTGATAATGTCCATGGCGTAGTAGGGCACCGACAGCATCACCAGGCCGTTTTGCAGCACGCCGAGGATCACCGCGCCGATCAGGGTACCGAACGCATTGGGTTTGCCGGAGCCCGCCAGCGAGAAGCCGATATAGGCCGCCGCCACCGCGTCCATCAGATAGCCGCCGCCGGCATTGACCTGCGAAGAGCCGATACGTGACGCCAGCAAGATGCCGCCAAGCGCCGCCAGCCAAGAGGAAATGACGTAAGCGGCAACCCTGTAACGCACGGTGCGGATGCCCGACAGACGCGCCGCCTCGGGGTTGCCGCCGATGGCGTACATCCTGCGGCCGTGCTTGGTCAACGACAGAAACAGCTGCACCGCCACGGTGACCGCCAGCATGATCAGCACGATCACCGGCACCTGGCCGAGGGCGGAAAACACCTCCGGGATCAGGCCTTCCGCCATGTCGCCATTCGGCAGCACCATGTTTTGGGTGATGGAACCGCCGTAGCTGTAGGTCATCGCCACGCCCTGGATCACGAACAGGCTGGCCAGCGTCGCCAGCATATCGGGAATTCTGAACACCACGATCAGCAGGGCGTTGAACAGGCCGACCAGTGTGCACAGCAGCAGCGTCACCACGATGGCGCCGGTGGTGCCGAACCCGTGCCAGACGAACAGTGAAATCACCAGCGCGTTGGCCAGTGAGGCGGTTGAGCCGACCGACAGATCGAAACCGCCGACCGACAGCGAGATGGAGACGCCGATGGCGATCACCGTCACGATGGCGATCGAACGCAGGATATTGA
The DNA here is from genome assembly GCF_001076875.1 of Serratia sp. 506_PEND. NCBI lineage: Bacteria > Pseudomonadati > Pseudomonadota > Gammaproteobacteria > Enterobacterales > Yersiniaceae > Serratia > Serratia sp. 506_PEND. The sequence goes on along the minus strand of NZ_JVEL01000441.1, from coordinate 3,999 downwards.
TGATGTTGTTGGCATCGAGAAAATTGTCCGACGCCAGGCCAAACAGGGCGATCAGCGCCGCCACGGTCAGCAGCATGCCCCACTTGTAGAGGAAATCGAACAGCTGTTGGCGCCAGGGCAGCGCAGGCCGCAAGGCAAATTCTTTACTCACGCAGGGGTTCCTCCGGTGGAATAGAGCAATAAGGTTTCTTCGTCGATGTCGGCAGCGTTCAACTCCGCCACGATGCGGCCGTCCCACAGCACGCAGATGCGATCGCACAGGCCAATCAGCTCGGCGAACTCGCCGGAGGCGTAAATCACGCCTTTGCCGGCGCGGGCCAGGCCGTCGATCAGGCTGAACAGCTCCTGTTTGGCCTTGATGTCCACGCCCTTGGTCGGCTCATCGAAGATCAGCACCTCGGCGTCGCCGCGCAGCCATTTGCCGATCGCCACTTTTTGCTGATTGCCGCCTGACAGGCGCGCCAGCCGCTGTTGCGGGCCGGAGGCGCGAATGTTCAGACGCTGCATGATCTCGCGCGCCCAGCGCAGTTCTTGCCGCCGGTTGAACAGGCTCCAGCGCGAGAAGCTGTCGTCGGCGCTGACGCTCAGGTTCATCGGGATCGCCTCGTCGATGAAAATGCCTTCTTTGCGGCGTTCTTCCGGCACCAGCGCCAATCCTTGTTCGACCGACAGGTGCGGCGCGCGTGGCGCCCAGGGCTGCCCGCGCAGTTCGCCGCGCTCGAGCTGCACGGCGCCGGCGCCGAACAATGCCTTGCACAGTTCGGTTTTGCCCGCCCCGGCCAGCCCGGCGATGCCGAGGATCTCGCCCTCATGCAACCGCAGCGAAACGTCGCGCAGCTTATGGTGATCGAGCAAGCCCTCCACCTGCAGCAGCGTTCGCTCTGGGTGCGGCGGGCGCGGCGGCGGGAAAATGTCGTCCAGCCGATGGCCGAGCATCTTCTCGACGACCTGTTCGCCGTTCAGCCCGCGCATGGCGTCTTCGCTGACGCGCCGGCCGTCGCGCAGCACCGTCAGCCGATCGCAAATGTCGCTCAGTTCGTGGATGCGGTGGGAAATAAACACGATGCCGATGCCTTCGGATTGCAGGCGGCGCACCACGTTAAACAGGCGCTCGCTCTCGGCGCGATCGAGCGGCGCGGTCGGCTCGTCGAGCACCAGAAAACGGCAGCGGTGCGACAGCGCGCGCGCCAGCAGCACCTGCTGTTTTTCCGCCAGCGTGCAGTCCGCCAGGCGTCTGCGCGGGTTGAGCGGCAGCGCCCATTGCTGCAGCAGCTGCGCGGCGTGGCGGTGCAGCTCCGCCCAGTTCAGCCAGTGGCCCGGCTCGTTCAGCCAGTCAAGCATGATGTTTTCCGCTACCGACAGCGTGGGGATCAGCGCGACGTCGACCTCTTGCTGCACCACGTGAATACCGTGACGGCGCGCCTGCAGCGGGGAGTGGATCGCCACCGGCTGGCCGTCGATCAGGATCTCGCCGCGATAATGATCGTGGGCGCCGGAGAGGATCGCCATCAGCGTCGACTTGCCCGCGCCGTTGGCGCCGACCAGCGCATGGATTGATCCGCCCTGCAGCGTGAAGTCCACGTCCTGCAGCGCGTTGAAGCCGGCGAAGGCGATCGAGATATTGCGCATCTCGAGGCGTGAAGGCGTTACGGTTGACATAGGGTAGCAAGGCCGTTTAGATGTTTAGATGGCTGTTTTGCTCTGTTGTAACACAGATTGCGCCGTTGGCAACCAACAAAATGGCATAACGGCGATGAAAAACGTGGAGAGGCAGGGGCGCAACCCGCGTCAGGCTGCGCCGGTGCGAGAAGCGGTCAGAAGGTGGTAGGGGTGTGTGCGCTGACGATGCGGCAAATGCGCGCCGACGTATTGCTGAAGCTGTGCGGAATGCCGGTGTTGATGGCGTAACTCTGACCGGCGGTCAGGCAATAGCTCTGGCCGTTGATGGTCAGCACGATCTCGCCCTCCAGCAGGGTGCCGATCTCTTCGCCCTGATGCTTGATCTTTTCGCCGGTGGTGGTGCCGGGCTGGTAAGTTTCCAGCATCATCGCCAGGTTGCGCGTCGGGCTGCCGTTGTGCACCAGCTTCATCGACACCCCCTGGCTGCCGATCTCAATCAGATCTTCGGCGTCGATCACCACGCGCGGTTCGTCGACGGCCTCCGGTTCGGCAAAGAATTCAGACAGCGACAGGCCATACACCTTCAGCAGCTTTTGCAGCGTGCTGATGGCCGGGCTGACCTTGTCCTGTTCGATGGTGCTGATCGCACTGTGGGTTAACCCGGACAGTTCGGCGACCCGGCGCTGCGACAAACCCAATTGCTGACGGATCTGTGACAGGCGTTTGCCCGGTGCCAAGCTGGCTTCGCTCATAGCGGTACTTCCTTCTGGTAAGGGCGACAGGTAGAAATGAAGATCGCTATCGGGTGCCTGTCTGGTCGATAACGATGCTGCATGATATCGGTAGTTAGGGTGGGTTTGGAAAATATATTGCCCATATTCACTCTCGGTGCGTTGGACGAAATAGTTGACGTAAAAATGGCAGCAAGGCCTTTTCGGTCAATATTTTATCAATTTAGCAGTCGGTGATGAATAATCAAACAGGATTGTAACATTTGCAAACCCATTCTGTTAATACTATGTTTCATATTGTGGATGTTATTTTGAGCGCCCGGCAGCGGCGCGACCTGGCGAGAAATCCAATCATGTGTTGAATCGAACGGCGGACGGGCGCTAACGCGCCTTAAGAGCATAATGGCGGGTGACGTATGCAAACCAATAGCGCAGCAGTTGAACATTTTGCACAGCATCATGAAGAGAGGCGAAGTAGCGCGTTCCAAAATGAGGTTGCTCATTATTTGGAACGCCATCCCGCCACGCAGTATGTCGATATCCTTCTCACCGATCTCAATGGTTCCTTCCGCGGCAAGCGCATACCCGTCTCAGGGTTGAAAAAACTGGAAAAAGGCAGCTACTTCCCCGCGTCGGTGTTCGCCATGGACATCCTCGGCAACGTGGTGGAGGAGACCGGTCTTGGGCAGGAGCTCGGCGAGCCTGATCGCATTTGTCTGCCGGTGCCCGGCTCGCTGACGCCGTCGGCCGCCGATCCGGAGCATATCGGCCAGGTGTTGCTGACCATGCTGGATGAAGATGGCACTCCCTTTGACGTTGAACCCCGTAATGTGCTGAACCGCGTGTGGCAGGCGCTGCGACAGCGCGGCTTGTTCCCGGTGGCAGCGGTAGAGCTGGAGTTTTATCTCATCGATAGGCTGCGCGACGCGGAAGGCGATTTGCAGCCGCCGTGTGCGCCCGGCACCCAGGAGCGCAACACCCAAAGCCAGGTGTATTCCGTCGATAACCTGAACCATTTCGCTGAGGTGCTGAACGATATCGACGCGCTGGCGAAGCTGCAGGGGCTGCCGGCGGACGGCGCGGTGGCGGAGGCGTCGCCGGGGCAGTTCGAGGTCAATCTGCGTCATACCGACGATATTTTGCTGGCCTGCGATCACGCGCTGGCGCTGAAGCGGCTGGTGCGGCTGGTGGCCGAGAACCACGGTATGCACGCCACCTTTATGGCCAAACCCTACGAGGATTACGCCGGCAGCGGCATGCACGTGCATGTCAGCATGCAGGACGGGGCGGGCAACAACCTGTTCGCCGACGGCGAAGGCGAGGATTCACCGTTGCTGAAACAGGCGCTGGCCGGAATGATCACCCTGATGCCGGCGTCGATGGCGCTGCTGGCGCCGAACGTCAATGCCTATCGGCGTTTCCAGCCGGGGATGTATGTGCCGATCCAGGCCGCCTGGGGCCACAACAATCGCACCGTGGCGCTGCGCATCCCCTGCGGCGAACCGGAGAATCATCGGGTGGAGTACCGCGTGGCCGGCGCCGACGCCAATCCGTATCTGGTGATGGCGGCGATCCTGGCCGGCATGCTGTACGGGTTGGACAACGCGCTGCCGTTGCCTGAGCCGGTGACCGGCAACGGGCTGGAGCA
>NZ_JVEL01000440.1:29470-44012 GCF_001076875.1 Serratia sp. 506_PEND | reverse complement strand
GTAAGACGGGTTTGATAACACGGAAAGAAAAGCGGCTCAGTGGATTCTGGTCGGAGACGTGGGGGCCTTACAGCGGGTTGCCCGGCTATGCCGGGTGCTACCGTTGAGGTTGACCTTTCCGAACCGGCGCGGCGTAAGCCGCTGCAAGGGCGGTCATTTATCCACATTCGAAGAATGCGATAAGTCTTTTTGATCCAAGAATATCTTTAAAAAGAAAAAAGAAACATTGCGGATAAAACAAAGGACCATTAGCAAATAAAATAAAGAAACCATTTGCGGATAATGTGGGTAACTATTCGTTGACGGGAGAGAACTAGATGATAGCCGGTGGGATACCGTGCATTATTGGATGAAAAATGAACTGCTATTTTCTGGGGTCGAGCGGAGCCCCCGCAAATCAATGCGGTTAACAGAGAGGGGAGCTATTCAGGAACGGGGGAAGAGGTTACGCGCCGCAACAGCGACATGGCACGCTTTTTAATGCCATCTGCCCCGAGTTCGATTAACTCGGCCAGCGGCAGTGATTTGGTTAGTGATTTAATGAGGGTGTGTAACTGCTGCTCAGTCTCTTTACGACTCGCTCGGCGCGCTAATGTACGCTCACGCTTACGGGTTGCCTTTTCGCGGCTGCGTTCACGTTGTCTCTCGCGCCATGCTGACATGCGTTCCGCTAGGCGTTGTTTAAGGTCGTTTTCCTCCTCCTCACCATAGGCCAACGGCTTACCCTGGAAATTAGCGCGCATACGGGCGGCCGCGCGCCAGGCTTTTTCCGTCGTACCACATATGGCCATCCCGATAGCGGTAATAACGACAACAGCGGATAAAAACTTACCCGTCACCGGGTCACGCTCAATACTGGTTTGGGTTGCGCCAGTAGCGTCCAAGGTTTTCAAGGCCCGAGTAAAGCGCGTAATGCCCCGATTACCGGCCGCTGATTTACTTTGTAGCCCGCACTGGGCTGACATGCTGGTACAACTGATCGTTGTTGAGGCAGTCAGAACGTCGGCGTTTGCTATCAGAGTGCGAAGAGTAGCGTTTATGCTGTTGCGGCCATGCTTGCGTATCGTGCGTTGACGGCCTGTAAACATGTAGAACGCTGGATGTGTAGTGAGATCGGTTTCACCCATGCTATCAAGCAAACGAGTGATAAACGCGGGCATATGCCGCTTGTATGTCTCTGGTCGCTTGTACCTCGGATCGGGGTTGATAATCCCCGGCCGTAGTTCGGGTGTGTGGTTATCCATTTTCCTGGCCTAATGCTTGCGATTCGCTTGCATTGTCAGCCGGGGTCACACTATAATCGGAGTTGTCGAGGCTCGATTTGTTGTGTGGCTTATGTGCTGACAATGATTTGAACCGCAAAGGCCCGCTAATTCGTTAGCGGGCCTTTGTTCTTCTAGACTCCCGCGATACCCTGCGAAAGCGCCCGTAAATCCCATACTGCATGTTTTGCTACGTTTTGTAGTCAACAGGTGAACTCTAGCACATGGCCCGGCGTTATGCACCAGATCCCGTACTGAATGGGTTCAAATTACCCAACTCCTTGTCAAAGATCCAGAAAGGATCGCAAAACGATCAAGATTCTACTCTACTGCAACGAGACGTCAAACAGATACTTACTCTAATGAACGTCATACGAGGTACAACAACCTCTAACATAGGTATGATATAATGCACCATGTTAGGGTGTTAGTTAATTCTATACATAAGAGATAATTAAATTTATGAGATATTATTTTTATTTACTAAAGAAAAGTATAAAGCCTCATTACGCAAGGTTATTCTTCAATACGTCATTTCTTTCAAATAACAAACGAAAAAGGATTCTCGAAAAATGCGGGGTGAAACTTAGTTCGCAATCGCACATTGCAACACCCTTTTATTTCGAGTACGGAAATATAAATCTCACTGGTAATGTTCTTATTAATGCCAATTGCAACTTTCTTGACAATGAACGGATAACAATCCAAAGCGGCGCAATGATCGGACCAAACGTCACCTTGACAACCGTTAGTCATCACGCAAACCCAGCATTACGCCATAGTACAAATATAATAGCGCCCATCAATATAGGAGAAAATGTATGGATAGGCGCAGGGGCTGTAATTCTTCCTGGAGTAAGAATTGGGAATAATAGTATTATTGCTGCAAACAGTGTTGTAACTAGCGACGTACCCGCAAATGTTTTATATGCGGGTGCGCCAGCAAAATTTAAAAAATACATATAATTATTATAGTGTCGGGTGATCTGGCCATTCTGGCTTACTACAATCAACACGACTTAGCATAACACGATATTTTTTCCACCCCGCCAGTTGTTGTTTTTCATCATCAGTAGCAATATCGAGATCAACAGCATCTTGCAAAGGTGCAACATGATCGTTAGCCACCTGCATTAAACGGCTTTTCTGCTCTACAGCTTTAGCCAACTCAGCAGATTTTTCAGCTTCTTCATCTTTCACCCATGCTGTCCCATCCCATTTTTGGTACTGACCATCAGGTGCTATTGCAGTGACATTTTCCGGTAACAACCCAAGCTCTGAAATATAAATTTCACGCCCGGACGAAATATCAAAAACAGTTTTTCCTCGATGGTCATCCACAATATACCAAGCTGATTTTGATATATCGAATACAGCTACCTTCCCCTCTGATACTTTTATTGGTTTAATATCGGTACAATAAGCGGGTAAACCGGTATGTGATGGAATATAAGCATCACTTATGCCAATAAACTCTTGAGTGTCGGCTCTAAAGTTATAAACAGTAATTGTTTGTGCTTCTTCACTCATTTTAAATGTCATTATGCAAGCCTCACGAGATAGTTAAATGCAATGTTTTTTACTGTGTTTTCTGTGTTACCTGCGGCTGCCACGGTTATAGTATGTCCGTGAGACCCCAGAGCAACAGTATGTGTATGCGCGCCAATAGGCACCGTATGATTATGTGCGCCTATCCCTACCCAGTGATCATGTGCACCTATATATACGTTATGGGCATGATTACCCGCTGCTCCGGTAAGCTGGGTAACACTCCCCATATTGGTATTCCCAGAAGGCCATCCCCAACCAGCCTCCCATTGAAGGAAAGTATATTCGTGTTGGTGTTGTCCTTGTGCATCTGTTGACTTTGAACCATAATCGAAGCCATTCGTTTGTTTCGAACCGTAATCAAATGAACTAGTAGTAGGCGAACCATAGTCATGCGACGATGTGTTTTTAGTCCCCAGATCAGTTGCTGCTGCTGTCGCTGTATGCGTATGTGATTTAATTCCATCAGCCTCAGCACTCAACACCGTTCGGCCGCTGGCTGGTTTGCCTTTTATCGTCTGCCCGCGCATATCAGGGATTATCCCTGACGGATAAGCGATCGCAAGTTTAGGATATTTTGCCGTATCAAATGTCTGTCCCTGCATCAAAGCATAGCCAGCAGGGATAGTCTCTGACGGCCAGGGAATAGGCGATCCTATAGGATTGCCAAAATCATCAGCATCAGACTTTGCCAAATAGACAGAATTTAATATTTCAAATATTTGTTGGTTATTATCAGGGTCAAGCACCCCTCCATTTTTAATAATTACATTACATAGTTCTCGCTGTATGGTATTAAACCACTTAGCAGGTAATAAGGTAGGGCTTACCCCACCAGCCACATTACCATCGGTAAATTCACCGTCTGGCGTGGCGGTATTGGTAATATCGCCAATTTTTTGCATAGGAAACCCTCAAAAGTTAATTTGATTAATTTTAAAAAAACGTTATCTAATTAGTAATAGCCAAATAACAGCACTGTGAACGGCGGGGCCAGTTGCTTAAGTGTACATTCCAGAATTTTGTTACCCCAGGTGGCCAGAGGTTCACCACAATACGTAACGCCACATTTAGCCTGAACATACGTTGTTTGCTGAGCATTAACCCGCCAAACAAACGGCCAATCATCTCCGTTAATCGCCTCACCACATACGCTAAATCCTGCCCGCGCCTGGCGAAACTCATCAATGGTAATGTCATATCCCAGCGTTTTGGCCAAACTGATATAAAACTGTTTTGATAGTGATCCTTTGCCCACCAACCGAGAAACAACAGCCTGTCGGCGGCGCTCAATGGTATATGTTTCGCCAATCGTACAATTATCCGGCAGACCTAACGACGCCTCCCATTCCGGTAGCAACTCCAGCGCCGTGGCCGGGAAACCACCAGTAAGTAGACTGATCGCGCTGGCGTCCACACGTTGGAATGATCTGGCCAACGCCTGAGCCAGCTTGGTTAGTGGATTATCGGGCCCCGTTTGCCAAACCCGCCCGCGCGGAAAATGCGCCAGTAACGCCGATTGATAATCGGACGTAGTGAATAGGCTGGTCATGTAATGGTCACCGTTCCGAGTTGCGGGAGTTCGCCAACACCCAGCGTTATATTCTGAGTAGGGGAGGTAATCAAAAATCCATCCGTTCCCGGCACAGAAGCAATCGCCGCGTTAATTGACGAGAGGGTTACAATACCTTCCCCTGTAGGGTCTCCTCGGGTAAAAAACACCAGGTTAATCGCGGTGCTAATGGCAGCGGTTAGGTCCTGCTCCTGTTCAATGATGCCGGTAATGGCAAAATCAATGACTTTAGGGATCGGGGAAGCAAGATAGACCAATGCCGTTATCGTCTGATTCGGATAAATGGCATCAGCAACGCGCAGCTGGTCACCGGTGGCTTTTGCATAGTAACCCCAGGTTTCATATTGCGATAGGCCATCAGTGCCAACAGGAAAGCCGTGGTTGGTCTGATCGTCACCATCACACATAATGTATATTCCGACCGTTCCCACCCCCATCAGACGGCGTACACACCACGCACGCGTGACACCAGAGACCGCCAGCGCCCAATTTACATAGTCAGTCTCGCTCCCGCCTTGCGGTAATGCCTGATAAGCCAAAAGCATTCGGGTACGTAAAGGCTCGTCTGTTTCAACGTTAGCCCCACCGGTGGCCGGATTAATCAGCGTGACCTGTGAATCAACACCGGAATAACTGTTATCAAGCGTCAGCACGGTTCCCACTGGCGCATTACCGAGCGCTCCACCAGCGGTAGGATCATCAAGCGGAGAGAGTAGAACGGCGGTTACTGGCGTTAACGTAGTGCCATCAGGCCCGATGGTTACAGCATTATCCAGGGTGTATTTGATCCCATCCTTGCGATTGATAACGGCTCCGGCCGGGACTGTCCCTCCAACCCCTGTTAATTTGGCGGCTGAGCTTTTGGCGGCCGTGGCAGGTTTTCGATATACGGTCACCAATGCCGCCCACGCTTCTAAATACTCATCGGTTGCGGTAAAGGGCGTTGATTGCTGTGCTACCCAGTCAAGATAGCCATAGTGGCCATATGACAAACCGGCCTGAACATCACCGGTGATCGCCAGATTCGAAAACCGAAGTAGGCCACCTGTTTTCGGTAACGCACTCTTTATATCGCTCTTAACCTGCCCCCTCAGATCAGTGAGTGTCGGGTGCTTATACGGCATTCGCTATTTCTCCCCATGCCCAGTCAAATTCAAAACTTCTTTTGCTCCCGTCCGGCTGCTCAATAGCAACGTACAGATATAAAGTCGACGGATAGACTATGCGGTAAGTTACCTCGACAGATCCCGCTATAAGGTCATCAATCATCCATTGCAGCGCCTCGCGGGCGTAATCTTTGGCCCTTTCGGCCGTGTCACGGGATAAACGCTGGCGATAAATCAGCCATAAACGGGACCCTATACGGTAATCCTCGCCCAAATCCCCCCACCAGCCCCGGCGATCGTCACCATCGTAGGTATCATCTGCCCGCGCTTGCTGATCGGTAAAAAGGGAAATTAAAACTGCTGTATCGAGATCGTCACCGCTGGCCAGATCGCCGGTTTCTGATACCCAGCCACCGGAATCTATTTTCCAGACTGTTTTGATATCACTCACGGACTACCCTCCTACAGGGTTAGACGGCTTTTCACTGTCGATTGTGTCGTTACCACCCTGAACATTTTTAACCTGGTGATCATGGTCGTTATACGCCTCTCGGAGCTGCTTAAGCGTTGCTGTGTTGCTTTCGCAGTTATCAATAATGTCACCGGTGCATTTCAGAACCGGCGTTTTGGCCATAATCTCCTCACTGGCCGTGATCGTCACCACCGTAGAATTAACGACGTCTACCGGCTGGCCAGCGGCGTCTATGGTTATGCCTGTTTCCGTGAGCTTTACGAGCTGGCCCCATTGGCTATAGATAACCGTTTCTCCGGGTTTCAGTCCAGATTGCCGATGGGATTGATGATTTGACGCAATAATTACGCCTGATGAACGGTCCCCACCTAAAAACGCGATTACCACGTCAGAGCCCACCGGCAAGCCAGACGAAAAACCAAAGTCGCTCATACGCGGCGTATCGCCTCGCACCTCTAAGGGCGTCTGTACCTGTAGCTTTTGAATGGGGCCGCTATCGCTGGCCGCCGTCACACGGCCAATAGATAACGCCATCTGAACGCGGCGCAAGAGTTGCCGGTAAGCGGCGCTGATATCCATTAGTAATTAAGCTCCCTTACCTGCTGATAGAACTGGTACGGCTCAACGGTGAACGCCTCTGGCGGCATCAAAATAAGCTCGGCCGTTGTCCCACGCTGATCGCGCGTAAACGTCACCTCACAGAGCAACCAATACATATCAGTGATGTTAAAAACAGGAATGCTAATGGGAACCTGGGTATTTATTTCCCAAAGTTTGCCGGACTTATCGCGCCAACTGTCCACAACGACGCGGAGGGCCTTTGAACGGCCGTAACGCCGGTTCATTTCCCAGTCGATATACTGCTGAGCCACGCCATTCGCGATCATCGTGCTTTCGATGATGTCTATTTTCTTACGATGGCGCATTTTTTCAGGGTCCTGAGCGCTGGCCAGAAACGTTCCGCCATATTCAACGGAGGACCCCACCTCATAAAGTGGCGTAACCGACATGGACAACCCTACATAGTCGGAAAAACGCTGGTCTATGCTGCTTTGATAGTCCGCCGCCTGTATGTTCTCGCCCTGCATCACCCCTGACGCGGCTTTTTGTGTGCCTACGCGGGTTAGATATAGATTTCCGTCCGGGAGGTCATACGCAAGTAATGCACTCCAGCGGCACACGCGATCAATAATTTCTTGCGGACTTTCCCCCCAGTTAATCGTAAATTGCGGCGCGGCCTGTAGCCCGGTAACGTCTGTTGTTACGTCAATATCATAAGGGGCGGCGAGGCGCTGAGACATGGCCAGCGCATCGAGTCCTGTCATAACATTGCTCTCCCACTCAGCCGAGCAATCAACCAGGTCCTGACATTTTCCACGACCAGTCACGCGGATCTGATGCTGATTCGGGCGAATTGATGGGCACCAGCGGTCAACGTAGCCAGTTATTACTACGTCCTCCCCCAGCTTCACAACGCACGGATCACCAGGACTAACCAACTGCTGTTGTTCGTCACCGGGGTAATAATCCATGATGGAAATGTCAAAATCTGAGGGCATTCTCTCGATGCCGCGCGTAATCCGTATCCGATCCCAGCCGTGCAATGCACGCCCCCTGACCTCAAGGTATAGCTCGTCTACTTTTTCCGTTTTTTCGGTTGTCATTTGCTGAGCGCCTTAAAATCCAGTGGCATAAATGCCGGGTGAACAGGATTAACGCATCTCACCAGCTCGTTATTGCGTGCCGGGTCCTGATAAATACGCTCAGAAAGAACAAGCGAGGGGAGAGAGGTATAAAACTGGTATTCTGTGAAACGGGCCAGATTTGCGCCACGTTCTGTCAGCGTTGAAACAACTGTATTATGTAACGCGATCAAATCACGGTATGTGTCATCGTGTCCCATATCAGCCGCATTGATCGCACCAGCCTCCAGGGCCTCGCCCGCCAATGTCATAACGTCCCAGGCGTCATCATGGGATACCGGCTGATAACTGAGCGCAGCTCGCCCCAGGTAAGCCAGAGCCAGGCGCTGAAAAAAAAGTGTTGCTGCATCTTGTACCGCACCGTCAACGCCTGGAACATAATCACCGGTTTCAAACACGGACAAATTAATAAAAATTCGGATCTGATCCTGGGGTTCGCTGACAGACAGCACAACGGCGGATAAAAGCTCATTGGCTTTTTCAGCATAAGTTTCGGCATCAACCGATTTAACTAACTCATCGCCGACTGTGGCCACTTTGCCGCGATTCTGTGCACTAGCGGCTTTTTGCTTCTGCATTTGGATTGGGTAAGTTTGGTTACTCGTCAGCCCACTATTGCTCGATGGCTGAAACCGACCGTAAGTGTTGCTGTCAAAAACATCGGTAATGGTATTAATAAGGTTATTAGCCTCATTCACCGTGCCGGTGATCTGGCTAACCCAAAAAACAGCGGTACTTTGTAACGTTTGAATAAGCGCCGTACTCTTTCTGAGTATGCTGTTGATAGTCGTAACAAACTGGAGCGTCGTTGTCGCAATAGACTTTAACCAGGACTCCTCATCCGGGAGCGGAGTTGACGTTGTAACCGGAAAAACCTTTAACCCGGACTCGATCGCCCTGAGCGTGAACTCAAAGTAGCGGCCGTTATCCCATTGCTCAACAATCTGTAGCCCCCCGGATGGAATACTTACCGTTAACTCACCATATGTCGGGTGAATCAGTGTCCCGGCACCGGCAGTTTCACATGCCGCAATGAGATTGGAGCGCTGATCGATTACTGCCCCTCCACCATATATAACGCTATCCTCAACCAAAAAGCCTTTCACGGTAAATTTACGGGTTGCCCTACCCAAATCTTCAACCCAGGGTTTATCACGATAAGGGTACTCATGGACGGCCGTTTTACGGCCAAATGAGCTTTGCCCGCCAAGAACAGCAAAGGGGACCCCCCTGAATTGTGCTTTTTGTAGTGTTTCAAACCACTTTTTAGACCCCTCGGGATCAAAAAAGTCGGTCACGGTATCAATCAGGCTCATAGCTACTACCCCGTAAATGGCATGGAGACCGCAACCCGCCCCCCGGTCGTCCCTGTTGCCTGCGTTTGTTGGTTGGTGCGAGGATCGACCATCGTGACTTCAACCTGCAATTTAGTGTTAGAAAGTCCCTCCCGGACTGCCTCGGAAATACCCTGGCTGTGATCCTGGCTGTTACTGTTATTTACCGTCGATGTGCTGGATTTACTGTTGTTATTTACTGTGGAGGTGTTAGAGACGTTGTTGTTTTCGGTTTTGTTCTGAATCGGGCTAACCGGCGCGCCGGTAATGACTGATTTAACCTGCTCAGATGACCACGGGTTGTTACCTTCCTGATTGAACAAGGCAGTTAATACACGCGCTCTTAACGCCGGATCTGTCAGGTTTAATTGATCGCCAGGATTCACCCCGAGTTCCCGACTGGCTCCCGATATCATGGCGCGCGTATTGTTCCCGTCTGAACGCGGGGAGGCAGTGCTAATGATTTGCTCTATTGTCGTCAGAGGCCGATTCCCTGCGGCCTTGCTTTGCCCGGTGTAATACAGCATTAACTGACGATCTGCTGCGGCAATGCCTGCCTCAGGCGTTTTGAATTTTGCAAACCGAGCTGTTCCAGCAGCGCCTGGCTCCTTTACCGCGCCTTGCTGGCGAGCATAGTTAATATTCCACGGGTTATTATTCCGCACCGACCGCGCGCGCGGGTTAACACCGGCACTGGGCTGACCAACATTTACCCCCTGATAACTATTTACAGCTGTTGAGCTTGAACGTTGCAGCGCAACGGCCAGATCGCTAGCCAACTGGTTAGCCATTTCTTTAGGACCGTAATACGCCTGGAATTTCTCACGTAGACCATCCGTCATAACCCCAAAATCCATCGCCGATTTTTCGGTGATGCTCAGCGTCTTATAAAATTCAGGGTCGTTATATCCTTTTCTGAGCTGATCAGATTCATTCCCCCTTGTTACTCCCAGAACCTTCATCAATGAAAAATTGTCTGGTCCGTGGATTAATAAATCAGTAACACCATCAATACTATCTTTTACTGAGCCATCGGATAACAGCAAACTGTAAAGCCCACCTTTAGTTTTCTGTTTCAGACCGTCCCACGCAGCACCCATTTCATTGATTGCGCCATTGATGCCAGTAAGATCGTTATTTAACCCATCAGGGACAGTCAGTCCAAAATCTTTAGACTTGCTCATTAACTCATCAAACTTACCCGTTCTGAGTAATCTTAGGCTATTAGCATCAAGGCCCAGCATATCAGAAACTTTTTTCTGATTTTGAGGGCTTAAAGACGGAAATACCTTAGAGAGATTTCGCATCGACCCTATTAAATCAGCAGTTCCATCTTTATTCTTAGCAATCTGGACACCCATTTGATTAAGAAGAGATAAAGTCTCAACATTTCTGACCTGTAGAGCTTCATTGAAAACACTGTAAAGCCCCTCAACAGATTGTTTAGCCGAATCTGCATCAATACCCAAAACTTGCATCGCGCCGGATAACTGAGTGAATCTCTCAACGCTTAATCCCGCATTTTGTGCAGATGTAGAAAGTTCTTGCGCACTTTTACCCGCCTCCCTCATGCCAGTAACCGTTTTATAAATTCCTGCGGCGGCTGCACCAATGCCAAGAGATAACCCCCCCACCATTTTTAATGGGGGGACCATATCGCCGATTAACTGAACACCATCTTTAGCAAATGTATTTAACCCTTTAAATTGTCCTATAATAGAATCCAGACCATTTAATGTTTCTTGACCGCCAAGTTTCAAACCTCCTTTTAATTTATCCAACGGTGGGTAGAGAGATTGCACTGAGCGAATAATGTTATCAATTTGCTTTGATGCATCATCATTGGCTACCAAATCAAAATCGAACTGTTCACCCATTAACTCACCCTCCCATACGTTTCATTTGCAAGTACCAGAATAAAAAACGGCTGGCGGGTAAGTTGCCAGCCTCATAAGGACCCCAGTGATAAAAATGCGTTACTTCCGCTACTGAGTTCCCCCAAACGATGGCGGATAGCGCAAAAAATCCAGTAGATATTTCTCCGCTTTCCTGTAATCACGGTAATTCATACCCTTGATTATATTTTGTGGTACTAGCGGCTCACTTAACAATGAAATAAGCAATCCCATTGCTGACATATTCCCGTTTTTAGACTGTTCATCATAAAACTGTTCGATTTGAGAAAAACAGGGTTCCTTTATCACAAAGCTATTAAAGGTTTCCTTACCATCTGCGGAGGATAACGGTTTAATAAGGTTTAGTGTAAATGATGATTCCAGACTATCAAGGAAAACCAAATCGTTAATTACTGTTGCCACAATTAATTCTCCGTAACCGAAAGACCTTCCCACTTAACATCAAACTTAGCATCCTCGGAATCTACTTCCTGCTCATCGACGGTCCACATATTACTACCAATAATGGTTTTCCCGTTGGCTAACTGAGCAACTACAGTGACGTTAGTTTGATTGTTAAAGCCAATAACAGACGTTCCACGACTGTCACGCAATGACATTGAAATAGACCCTGCCGAGGGTTTTTCTTTATAACCGTGAACTCCATCCATTCCGGTCAGTGTTTCACGTTTAACGCGAGTTGGTTTGTATTTAAACGAACCCTCGACCATAACTGTTAAACCATCAACAGTTACATAAGCGGTCCCCGCGAGTAAACCGGTTGTATCAGCCATAACAGACCCTTAAATATTATGATGATGGTTGTAAGCGGAATTGCGCCAAAACAGCGAAAATACGCAACTGATTAATTAATACACCATCCCAGAGAACATCAACACGATTTGGATTCTTCGCGTTCGGTTCAACAATCAGACCAGCAGCAAATCCCTTGCTGTCCTGAACGTAACCCTGCCATTCCAGAGACTGATACTCAGCAATCAATTCAGCCTTAATTGTCGATGGTGTAACAAGGGCTGAGCCTGGAGCAAATCGCGTCCCATCCCTGGCTAACTTCACGCGGCCAAATTTAGACGTAACAATTGAACGCATATCCCGCATACAGAACATCAGTAAAAACAACGTCTCAACCTGCAAATAACTGTCGTCCGGCTGGCCATAACCGTTTAACTGATATGTAGTGATCACGTTCTCAATTTGAACTGAGTCATCAGCCTGCACGGTAAACGTTGAAATGCCGCTATATAACAGCGTATTCCGTTCTGTCAGTGAAAAACGCGACGTCATTGGGGGGGCAAGTACACCACGAACAACCAGAGTCTGTAGCGGGCGACCGGGATCATTACGCAAGCTAACCGCACTAGCTCCCGCATAACCTGCGGACCAGGCATACGACGGGGACGGAGAGTCATTCACCCCCATCAGAGAGGCGTGCTGGTCGTTTCGTCCTTCCCCTTTTGATGTTAGTACGCCGTATGTCCCGGACGTTGCCCCAAAGGCATGGCCGTAAGTTTGCTGGCTATAGCTCCAGCGGCCAGTTTGATCATTGAGAAAGTCACGAACGGCATCAAGCGACGTAGTGTCATCATACGGGAAAACGATAAAGTCATAATTGGTATCGTGCAGACTGGCCAGCGCCGCCGATAAATCAGGAGATCCAACCCCACCCGTCATTTTTACAATCGCAATATCTACACCTGGAGGCGAATATTCACCACCGCTAGCCCCAAGATAATTAAGGCGAATATCAAGGGTATTACCCAGCGCTCCGAGGTTTTTGGCTTTTAACTTAATCTGAATTGGATCACCTTCTTCCCCTGTAACCAATTCAGCGGTAACAGGAAGGTCAGCGTTTGTGCTAATTGCCGTCACGATAGCACCACCAATAACAGCGCTGGTATCTGTTGGAACAACGGCCACCTGTACCCGAAGCCCGGCAATATAGAGTGAGATGACTCCGTTGGCAGTCGGAACACCGGTAACTGTTAACTTTCCTTCTGCCCCTGTCATTCCGGTAGCTGCATCAGCCACCGGCAACAGGTAAATGGTTCCGCTACTGTCATTTTGCAAATACACATCCATCATAGCCGCCAGCATAGAGCCCTGGCCACAAAGGACCTTAGCATTTGCCGAACTTGAACAAATAACAGACTCGTCAGCGGTTGCCGTTCCCGTTTTTAGCATTTGCCCTACAATCAATGTATTTTGATTTACGGTGGCAGTATTTGCCTGAGAATTATCAACCTCAGCAAAAAATAATGGCGTCCGTAAATTACTTGGCACATTCTGAAAAGGGATCATTTATCACCCCCTTTCGGTTTGTTTTCTTTTTTAGTTACTAAAATAACATCTTGATCACGGACACGACGTTGCCAAAAAGGATCGCTATCTGAAACCTCAGCCCCCTCTTTCGGCAATAATGTACGCTTAAACGGATCGCGAACCTCGCAACCCTCTCTTGGTTTAACAAACATAAATTTAACCCTCAAAATTGATTTTGACTTTTGGTTGAGTTGTTCCATCTGGCATAACCAACGTAATATCAACTTCTTTAAGTTCATCTGAAATGACAGGATAAAAATCATCCGGACCTTGAAAGTACTCAACAGCAACCAACATTAGCAACTGACCAATATGACCCTCACCGCTTGAATCAATATCCACTCTCGATGAAACAGAAGAATACTTCTGAATCCTGCGGGTTAATTCATAACTGTTAATCAGAGATTTTAATATCTGCTCCTGTAACTCCTCTAATTTAACCTCAGCATTCATTGCCCCATCTTCATTCGACTCGCCGTCAAACTCTTCAACCCGTGCCGTTATGCGTAAGGTTGTAGTGGTATTGAATTTAGGAACATTTCTATCAATGCCTTTTTTATCGTCAGAGTGAGTCTGAATGAGTATCAACGGGAAAAGATCACTACGGGTAGACCAATCGCGAGGAGAGTAAACCCTCTCCTCTGCGTCCGTATTATCTTTTAACGCGATAACTGCTAAATTTCTAACCTCTATTGAGTCCATGTTATTTGCACACGTTAAGTATTAACTTTACGCCCCCATGAGAATCGGGCTGAACATCAGAAACCACATACAGCGTATTATCTGAATAAATAAACAACCGATCGCCTTGCTTGGGTTCCCGCAAAAACTGGCTCAACCTCACACCAATAATGGGTGAGGTTGTGTTTATTTCAGACGAGCCATCAAGCGTTTCAAACTCCTTTGAATAAGGCCTATCAAATATCCCCTCGGTATCAAAAGCAACCTCATTTTTACCTTTGGGACGGTAATTTATTCGCTGTCCAAATACCCGTTGGAGTGGAGCAAGTAGTTTTTCATCCCAATTAATCACGGGTTATCCCCCTGAGATAATCTCCACGCCACCAGCATCGGTAGTAATGGTCAACCCTGCTGTATCCTGGGCGGCAAGCTCCCGACGCAACACAGATAAAGGTTTTACTAACCCAATTGCTGTCAGACGTTCGGCCGTTCCGCGAGGGAGTTTTACAGTGCGTGAGTCTGGATATTCAACGCCGTTATGGTTCAACGTTGCTCCCGTAACTACAACTACGATATACCCCGCATCCTGTATTGGCTCCGGCGCTGGGTCAGGCTCCGGCGCTGGGTC